>JAOZQX010000269.1:1819-3091 GCA_029931995.1 Bacteroidales bacterium | reverse complement strand
TGATAGCTTATAGCTTCTTCCTATTACACCTTGCATTCCTGCTTCAGATGTTTTATAAATACCAGCTTCTGTTTCAGTAAGAGATTCGGAATTTCCTTGATCATCGATAATACTAATAGAGGCACCCATATAAGGACTAAAATCGGATTGGTAACTACCAGCAATTGGGACTGAATCGAGCGATTGGGTTGTCGAAAGTTTAATGGTATATGGACCGGGATAATTATTTATTCTTCCTTCAATAACTAATAAACTTTGGTCATTATCGTCTAGTTCTGGCCAGGTTTCTTCAATGCATGAACTAAAAAACAGTAATATGATTGAAAAGGGTAAAAAATATTTATATAAGCTATTCATAATAAAATTTAAAAAATTAATTGTTCCAATAAATGGGTTTTTGAAGTGTTCCACCTCTTTCCCTGCAATCAAAACACTGATTTGGAAGAGGTACAAACCAATTTGGCCAATCTTTGAACATTTTGTCTGGCTCCTGAATGTAAGCTTTTCCAAAGTAAACAGGCCAAGAATTTGAATTGTTTTGAATGAGTTCTAGATAAAGCTCAATGTTATTATAGGCTCTAAAAAGTATTGCACTATCGTTCTTGTCTTCAGCAGATGGGCCGTAAGCATAAGATATTGAGGGTATTGTTTGGCAGTGGCCTGATGAAAAAACTATTTTATTGATTTTTTTCGGATCTTTAGGTGCGAATATTCGTTTTTCCGAAACCCCAGAAGTATAAAAGAAACCTAAAACAGCTTCGTTTGCATTATTTATATTTTTGATATTCCCCCTCATTTGATAAGGTTGTTTTGTATAAAGCTCATTTTCTTTGAAAGAGTTTTGTTCTTCAATCTCTATGAAATATTTATAGGCTTTCTCAGAAATAGCGTGCTGTGAAACATTTAAACTATACTTCACTCTTAATTTGTCATGACTAAAGTGTATAAAATTTAACGGAAAATCACTAATCTTGGCTTCAGTCAAAAATTTAGTGCTGTGCTTATAAATTGTATTTAATTTGTTTGTTTTCCAACATTTTTGCAATTCGAGGTCTGCTTGCATTTTAGGAATATTATGGGGCACAATTGTATCGTAACTGCCTCTATGAAAATTTCCATCAGGATCGGAATAAGCATTTATGTACTTACCCTCATAAACATGTGTTGGTTTATATGGTGCGTGATATTCATAGGTTTCGCTTAATTCCCATAAAAAGAAATTATTGTATTCTAAATTTTCATCAGTCGTAAGCACGAATTGATATCCTGGTA
>JAOZQX010000269.1:0-1809 GCA_029931995.1 Bacteroidales bacterium | reverse complement strand
CATATATTGAGTAAGCTCACCGCCAACCATATTTTTTATTCCTGCTAAAAAATCTGCACCGAAATTTTTTGCTCTAACACTATTTCCTCTTACCACTCCAAGTACTTCTGTAACTTGATATCCTGGTATTACTTCATCAACAATAATTTCTTTGGTATAAATTGTATCAATCCCAATTGGTTTTAATAATTCTTCAAAATCAGATTCATAAGTATTTCCGTTAGTAGATGTGATAGATAATTTATAACTTCTTCCTACAATGCCCTGAATACCCCCTTCAGAGGTTTGATAGATTCCCGGCTCAATTTCTGTAAGTATTTCTGAATTATTTAAATCGTCAGTAATACTAACAGCTGCATTTCTATAGGGATTAAAATTATTGGTTTCCAGAATTGAACTAAGTGACAGGGTTGTTGATAGTTTGATAGTGTAAGGTCCTGAGCGATTTGTTATTTTCCCCTCAACAACCAATAAATTTTCGGCATTATTCTTTAATTCTGGCCATGTTTCTTCTATACATGAAAAAAATGTTAGAGTTGTTAGAATAATAGTAAATATGTATAGGTAAAGCCTTCTAGTTCTCATAGTTTCCAAGCTTAATATTGTAAGTTAATGAAACTAATGGAGCTCCAAAAATGGATAATTTATACGCTTTTATGCTTTCTTCTACTCTTTTGTAATAAACAGAGTAGGCATTTTTTCGACCTAATAAGTTATATACTGATAGTGTCCATGAACCGTGTGCTAGCTTATGTTTTTTTAAATTACCTTCTAGAGTAAGCGATAAATCTATTCTAAAATAATCAGGAATTCGATATTCATTACGTTTTGAATAGTTAATGATTCTTGTACCAGCCCAATAATAATAGCCTGTTGGGTAAGTAATGGGTCTTCCGGTTGAATAAACAACATTTCCCGACATGCTAAAACGTCTTGAGAAATCATAACTTGCTACTAAGTTTGCAGCATGGGGTTTATCATAGTTTGATAGATATGATTCTCCACCATTAATTTGATTTTCTTGGAATTCGCTGTCAACCAAAATACTACTTTTTGAATAGGTGTAATTTACCCAGCCGGTTAGTTTCCCGTAAAGTTTCTTGATCATAAATTCAAAACCATAAGCATCCAAGTCTCCTTGTAAGGTGCTCGTTTCCACATGTTTATTTAAGAAAAGATCTTCACCGTCTTTTATTTCTAAAAGATTTTGAACTTTTTTATAGTATGCCTCTACTGAAACCTCATATCGATTAGCCAAAATATTTGCAAATAGCCCTGTTGATAGCTGATCGCCAATACTTGGTTTAATATTATAATCACTTAATTTCCATTTAAAATTAGGAGATACCGAGATGGTATTTGATAGCATGAAAATGTTTTGGCGTAACCTATTATATGAAAGTTTGACTGATAAATCATCATTGATCATATAATTTGCTGCAAATCTTATATCTAGCCCCCCTGATGTTTTAATGAATTCATTATTGTCAAAAAACAGGGTGTCTTGTATATTATCTGGAATCATGGGTAATCTTTCATGGTATTGGTAAACCTTTTGTGGACCTAGACTGGAAAATAAATTATACCTTAAACCACCATAGATTGTTAATTTTTTTGAAACTCTCCAATCGTCACTAATGTAAATTCCCGATTCCAATCCTTTTTCTTCACCCAGCTCTAATGTTGAAATTGTACTTTCAGGTGTTAAGGGCTCTTTAGTTCCTCGATCAACTTGGTATAAAATTGAGTTAAATCCAAAAACTACTTTATGATTCTTATTTGGGTTTAGATTGAAATTTAATTTTAACA
>JAOZQX010000268.1 GCA_029931995.1 Bacteroidales bacterium | reverse complement strand
AAATTCTTAGAGATGAACACCGCCGAGCAGAGGGCCTTGATAATTTATTCGTGGTTGGTGAAGGTAGTGGTTATACCGGAGGAATTATTTCCAGTGCCGCCGATGGAATTAAAGCGGCTCTTTCAATTATTCAGTTGGAATCTTAATCTTTATCTTTCTTTTTACAGAAACAACATTTGGTTTGCCAGGCAACAATTAGTACTGTTATTACACCTAACACTATGTAAAAGGCCAGACAGAATTTTGCATTCGTGCAGTCTCTGAATATGTTTAAACAACCGCAAATAACTGTGAAGATGTAAAATCCCAACCACACGGCAGGAAGAAAAATGGCTAATTTTATAAGAAAATTTCTAAGATTTTTATTTTTCATAGTATTCGTTTTTCGTAACAGAGAGCACTAATCCCATAAATTTAAAATAAAAAAACATATTTCACAAACATATATATAGATTATAAGCTCTTGTAATTTTATCAGCTACAAAAGATATATACCCAAAATCCCAAAAAGAATAGCTGGTTTAATTTTTTCTGAAAGGTTTGCGGCTTTTTTTTTGCCTTCTTTTGAAATGGTCTTGTTTTCTGCTTTTCGGGTCGTATTCAGGTGTTTTGCCTAAATGTTCGGGGACTTGCGCTTTATGAATTGTTTTTTCCAATAGCTTCTCGATTTGTGCAAAACGGCTCTGATCTTTTTCATTAATTAAAGTAATGGCAACACCTTCGGCTTCGGCACGAGCAGTTCGCCCGATGCGGTGAATATAATCTTCACCATCATTAGGTGCATCATAATTAATAATAAGGTCAATATCTTCCACATCAATTCCTCTCGAAAGAATATCGGTAGCTACTAAAATGTTGATTTGCTTATTGCGAAATTTCAATAAAACTTCTTCGCGCATTTTTTGATCCAAATCAGAATGAATTTCTGAAACATTCATTCATGCCATATTCAAAGCTCTACTCAAATCTTTTGTGCTGCTTTTGGTTGAGCAAAAAATCAGCACATTTTTTCCTTTATTGTTTTGTAATAGGTAGGAGATTAAAGGTATTTTTTGATTATTGTGAACCACATAAGCCAATTGAAGAATTCGTTCGGCTGGTTTCGAAACGGCAATATTAATTTCAAAAGGATCTTTTAATATTTTTCGAGCCAATCCGCGTATTTCGCGAGGCATGGTTGCCGAGAACATTAAACTTTGTCGCTTTTTGGGAAGGTAATTGATGATCTTTGATATATCCTCGAAAAATCCCATGTCCAGCATGCGATCAGCTTCGTCTAAAATCAAAAATTTTAATCCTTTGGTTTTAACATAATCCGAATTTAAGTGAGCGATCATCCGTCCGGGTGTGCAAATTACCAAGTCAGCACCTTCGGTCAGGGCTTGTTTTTCCTGGGCGAAATCAGTACCGTCGCCACCACCGTAAATAGCCATTGAACTTAATCCGGTAAAATAGGCAATGCCCTCCATTTGTTGATCAATTTGCATGGCCAATTCGCGTGTAGGGACAATGACCATAGCCTGTATACTATCCTTACTTTTTTGTTTTAAAATTTGTTGGATAATAGGAATCAGAAAAGCAGCTGTTTTCCCGGTGCCGGTTTGGGCCGAACCAATGAGGTCTCGTCCTTCTAAAATGGCAGGTATGGCTTGTTCCTGAATAGGAGTGGGGTTTTCAAAACCCAGCGAGTCTATCCCTTCTTGTAGCGAAGGTTCTAAGTTAAAGTCAGTAAATTTCAAGTTATTTCTTTCTGTTTATTTGTTCAAAGGTAGTTGTTTATTTGATATTCTACAGGAAGTATTTAATCTATTGCCACATCTATTTTGGCCTTAGATCGTCAATTATATTTGCATCAACCCAATAAAAATCTTCGCTTGTCTCTTCGGAGTATTTTGTAAAAAATAAGTATTTCCCATCAGGCGAAACAGAAGGGAAGCGTGTGTTCATAAATCTTTCACCCATATCAATCGCTTCTCTCCATTTACCTTGTTCGTCTCTAAAACTTATCATCAGTTTTCTATCACCATTTAAGTAATTCCTTTCCGAATCGAAGTGGCGGCTATCTCTACTAAAAATAATGTAATCTTCGTCGGGTGCAATATAGGGATAGGATTCTCTGGCATATGCAGTATTTATTTTACCACTTAATACTTCTGCTTTTTGGAATACTCCATTAATAAATTTTGATACAAAAATATCACTATTTCCAGTTGGGTCTTCGTATTGATTTCTGTTAGAAGTAAAATATAAATTCCCATTGGACGATAAATATGGACATGCTTCTACATGTTCTGTATTTATTGCTTCTCCTAAACAAACAGGCTGGCTCCAACCATTTTCGTTTCTTTCAACACACCAAATATTATTATTAGGGGTGCTTATTTCATCATGAGGGCGTTTAGAATAAAAATATATTTTGTTGCCATCGGGCGAAAATGAAGGTCCTCCATCTCTGTGTATGCCTGAAAAGGGGGCGGTTTGTACTTTACTCCATTTTTCATTCTCAAATTTGATGTACTTTATGAGCTGAGGATATTTATCTAGGTCGTATGGTAATTTCCATATGCTCCACCATAATTCTTTTCCATCAGGTGAGAATGAAAGTGAACTGTGTTCCTGATCAGTTGAAGAAATAAATCCCAAAGCAAAAATCTCAGGGATTGTTTCATTTGGAATTTCCCCAAAATAGGGTGTGTTTATATTCGTCTGTTTTTCGTCTATCTTTTGCGAGAATAATATTCCATGTACGATCAGTAAACTCGCTATTAGTATGCTTCTAATTTTCATTTTCAGAAATCATTTAGTTTGAATTAATATAAATTCTTCACTCAAAAGTACTTTTTGTATCAACCCAGTAAACCAACCATCTTTCATTAGATGTTTATTCTTCTTTTACCAATTGTATATATTTTACATCGCATTCGCTAAAACGGGTAAACTGATTCATGGAGTTTCCGTAGTTTTGAATGATAATTAAACCTTCATCATATTCTCCTTCAATATCAATTTTTGGTTCTACCCCAAGCAGTCCTAAAAATGTAAAATGTATATGTTCATCATGTTTGGTGATTTTTAGTTTCCCTGATTGTTCTTTGCCTTTTATCT
>JAOZQX010000267.1:2011-3112 GCA_029931995.1 Bacteroidales bacterium | reverse complement strand
CTGATGAAGCTAATTATTATAAGTCAAAGATTTTGCGTGAATTTCCGGCATCTAATTATGCAAAAATTGTTGCCGATCCGCAATATTTCATCCGAATGAATGAGCAGCAGGGCGAGGCCTCAAAATACTACACAGATGTTTATCAGGCATTTAAAAACGAACAATATTTTTTGGTTATTGATATGTGCGATAAGGCTCTCGCCAATTTCAATGATGTAAACTTAATCCCCAAATTCGATTATTTAAAAAGCCTTTCGCTGGGAAGAATAGGAACACTCGAAAGTTTAATAGAAAATTTACAGCGAATAATTTCGGCTTATCCCGATAGTGAGATTATTCCAATGGCTGAGCAGGTATTAAAGAGTTTGGTTTCTGATGAGGTCTTGGATGAAATCGATCAGTCAGAGGATTTTACGTCTATTTATAAGCATTCAATTGAGACTTTTCACAATTATATTTTGATTGTTAAAACAGGAAGTGTAAATTTGGATGCGCTAAAGATTAGATTGTCTGATTTTAATCAAAAGTATTCGAGAACTCAGCGCTTTGCAATCTCGAGTTTTGAATTTGATGAAGAACATCATTTAATAACAGTTTCGAGATTTAATAGTGGCTCATTAGCCATGCAATATTTGAAAGCAATTGAGGGTGATAATTATGTGCTTTCAATTTTTAATGATGATGAAGAATATGAGCAGTTTGTGATTTCAAATGATAATTATCTTTTGTTTTACAGGGATAAGAACATTGATAATTATGTTGGGTTTTACAAACGATTTTATAAATAAGTGAAAACAGCAACAATTAACATGGCAAAAAGTGTAGAAATTCTTACCCCATCCAGAAACTCTTTGGGATGTGGAACAAAATTAAAAGGAGATATTGAATCAAATGGTGATTTCAGGATTGATGGCACACTGATAGGCACCATTAAAACAAAAGGAAAAGTAGTAATAGGATCAACCGGTGTGCTCGAAGGTGAAGTGATTTGCCAAAATGCCGACATTGAAGGAAAGGTTAAAGCAAATCTTGAAGTTTCGGAATTATTAACTTTAAAAGCTGAATCAAAATTGGAAGGCGATGTTACCGCTGGTAAATTGT
>JAOZQX010000267.1:0-2001 GCA_029931995.1 Bacteroidales bacterium | reverse complement strand
ATTGGCAATTGAACCAGGAGCAAATTTTTCAGGAAGTTGTAAAATGGGAGGAAAAGAAGAAATGCTAAGGCCTCTGCAAATGGATGAAAAACAACGAATCGGATAGCAAAAATACCTTAAAGAGTTATGCCAAATATTCGAGCATTGCAGTGCAAATGCTTGCTATTATTTTATTGGGTGTTTTTGTTGGTGTAAAAATAGATAAATGGATTAGGTGGGAGTTTCCAGTTTTCACTGCACTATTTTCGATAATATCAGTTGTTTTGGCCGTATATTATGTAACCCGAGATTTTCTTAAAAAGGATAAATCATGAACTCAGATTATTTACAATACCTGAAAAAATTATTAATATATTCGGCAATAATAGCTATTGTCTCTTTTGTGCTCGCTTTCTTCCTGCCCGATGAATATGTGAGTCCGAGCATGCCATTCTTGCTGCTATTTTTCATCGCAGTTTCATTATTAACCCATTATTTTGTTTTAAAAACAGTAGCTAAACGAACAAGTCAGTTTGTGAATTTTTTCATGATCTCAATTTTTGTTAAGCTGATTCTTTACATTGCCATCATTGTTATTTACGGTTTAACAAATACAGCTGATTTAATTCCATTTGTCATTACATTTTTTATCTTCTATCTTTTATATACCCTGTTTGAATTGGTCGCTGTATTGAAACTCCAAAAAAATCTAAAGAACTAAATCAATAATGAGTGTGGTTTGGACTGCACACTTAATGCACCTCAAAAGCACAAGTTTTAAATTTCTTTTACTTGAAGCTTCCCTGAAAAAGAAGTACTTTTATTAAAAATCAATACAATTAATGCATGATTTATATTACACGAAGAGAGCGGTTTAATGCTGCCCATCGTTTGTTTCTTCCAAAATATTCTGATGAGCAAAACCTTAAAGTTTTTGGAAAATGCTCAAACCCCAACTGGCATGGTCATAATTATGATTTATTTGTTACCATAAAAGGAGAGGTAAATCCGGAGACAGGATTTTTGGTGAATCTTAAAGATTTGAGCAAGATTATTAATCAATTTATCATTGAGAAATTGGATCACAAAAATATCAATTTGGAAGTTGATTTTATGAAAGGAAAATTAACTTCAACCGAAAACTTAGCTATTGCCATTTGGGAACAGTTAGATCAGCCAATAAAGGATTTGTCCGCTGAGCTTCATAATGTGAAGCTATTTGAATCAGAAAATAATTTTGTGGAATATATGGATCCGAATGCTTAATTTTGTCCCCTTATAAATATTTGATGTATGGAAAAGAATGGAAATATGGGTTATGAAAAAATTGAAAATTATAATCCCGAGTCTGTTGAAAAATTAAAATATCACTATAAAAAAATACTCGGCTTAATTGGAGAAGATCCAAATAGAGAAGGTTTGCTGGAAACGCCTCGAAGAGTTGCTAAAGCAATTCAATTCCTGACCCAAGGTTATGATCACGATCCGGTTGAAATTTTAAAATCAGCTAAATTTAAAGAAGATTATCGCGAAATGGTAATTGTTAAGGACATTGAAATTTATTCAATGTGTGAACATCATATGATTCCATTTATTGGGAAAGCGCATGTAGGTTATATTCCCAATGGTTATATTACCGGATTAAGCAAAATTGCCCGTGTTGTTGAAGCTTATGCCCGTCGATTGCAGGTACAGGAACGACTGACAACCCAAATTAAAGAAGCTATTAATTCAACTTTAAACCCCCTAGGTGTGGCAGTAGTTATTGAGGCCCAACATTTGTGTATGGCTATGCGTGGAGTTCAAAAACAGAATTCTGTCACAACAACATCTGACTTTACCGGAGCGTTTAAAAAAGAAGAAACCCGTGCAGAATTCATTCATCTGATTGGATCAAAACTCCATTAAATTTGCGATTATTTAAATGTTAGATTTCTATGATTGAACAACGAAACGTCTTTCAGGCAGAAAGCACAACTTATACACAAGCTAATGTGGCTCGTGCATTCATGACAAGTGTAT
>JAOZQX010000266.1:1475-3114 GCA_029931995.1 Bacteroidales bacterium | reverse complement strand
ATTTATTCTTTAACAAAATAATTCTTAAAAACTTCGCCTTCTTGCTTTGTCCAAACCAAATAACCTTTGTCTTTAACCTTGTCTAATAAAGGTGCCGGAACAAAAGGTGTAATAAGCTCATAAATACCATCTTCTTTCATTTCTGCAAGCCCGCTAAAAACGGGTTCTAAAGGATGCTCGCCCGCTGCAATAGCCGGACGTGCATCTAAAATTGCTACAATTTTTGCTGCATCAAACCAATTAGGCTGAGCAGTATTTTCGATGTTTGTGGGGTGTGAATGATCCATTTCTTGTCCTATTTCTTTTCGTAATGCATTAATAATTTTATCTAAAGAAAGGCCACCAACAATGGCGGCTTGTTGTAAACTAGTGACTCTTGCAATGGTTCGCCGAAGCACAGGGTTTTTTAATTTCTTGAATGTGGGCACCAGCTCTATCAATACTTCTTCAAGTTGGGGATATACATCCAGCAGTTCCCCAACTTTAGTTTTAGGAGTAATAATTAGTTTGTGATTTTCCATCTTATTATTTATTTTCAGTGTAGCTTAATAATCGCTGATCACCTTCCAGCTTTCGTTTTTCGGTCAGATCTTGAGAAACTTCTAGTGTTCCCAAAAAATTTCCAGTTTCATCTTTAAGAGCGATATATTCAATATGAATAAACTTGCCACCCATTTGAATCCAAAATGGAGCTTTCGACTCTTTTCCTGAACTAAAATCATGTAAAATTTCTTCAACTATACCCACACTTGAAGGCGGATGACAAAGTTTTACATCTCTGTTTAAAATGGCTCTGTTGCGATCAAAAATTCGTTCCTCTGACTGAGAAAAATATTTTACTTTTTCGTTTTTATCGACGAAAGTCATATCAATTGGTAAAGAATTTAGAATGGCTTGCAACTCTGTTTTTGTAAAACTACCGCTAGGCAATTGAATGATATCATCATCCGGTTCAAGCTCTTTCTTCTTTGTTTCAATCCCCTCAGGTTTCCACAGCCCTTTCGGATCGTATAAACAAAAACCAATCTCCAACGTTTGCTCCTGAATCTCGTACCATTCGATATCAGTCAGCTTGTCCATAGACATCGGGAATAAGATTTCTTCTTCCTTCATGGTCATATCAGCAACAGCAGTTGTAGCAGGTTTGAACACCATTTCTATAACGGTTTTTGCTTCATCAACGCTAATCTCTTTGCTGACTTCCAATGCTTCCAATGCTCCTTTCAAAAACTCACGAGTTTCATCATGCTTGCCCCACATTACTGTTGGAGGACCGGTAATTCCATAATTTTCCAAATAGGGGAAAAGAAGATTTTCTTTTCTGCGATAATGTTTATCAACATCCATCAGTGCATTAAACATTCCTTTCATTTTTAAAAAATATTCAGGAATTTTGTCATCATCGGAAAGGCTTTCAATCTCTTCGAAAACAACTTCCAGTTGATTAACCACTTTGAGTAATTCTTTGTTTTCTTCCAGAAAAACATCTATCGGATGGTTTTCAGGAATTTCTTTTGCACCACTTTGATCAATGGCACCTTCCAAAGCCTGGGTGTGCATATCGCAAAACTTCAGTATATCTTTTTCGTCCAGAACTCCTTCTGAGATTAATTCCTGCTCCACTTCTACCACTTCTCCA
>JAOZQX010000266.1:0-1465 GCA_029931995.1 Bacteroidales bacterium | reverse complement strand
GGGAGCATCGCCTTCATGTAGTTGAAGGATCATATGTTTCAATAAGTCCTTCCGCTTTTGAGAATTATTTATTAATTCACTCATATTATTTATTTTTAAGAAATCTAAATTAAAATAACAAAATTAAGCAAAAAAAAGAGCCTTAGCCCTTAATCATGGTTAAAATCATTTTAAATTGTTCTACAGCTTTTAAAGCATGTGGGATATCTGCAGGCATAATGATAGTTTCGCCTTTTGAAACTAGATAAGGTTTCCCATCAATTTTAACTTCAGCCTGCCCATCTATTATCTGAACCATTGCATCGAAAGGAGCTGTATGTTCACTCAAACCTTCATTTTTATCAAACGAAAAAAGAGATACGTTTCCTGCCGAATTTTTCATTACATTTTTACTAACGATAGAACCACCTGAATATTCTACCTCATCTTCAAACTTAAAGGTGTTTGCTTTTTTGAATTTGCTAATTTCCATGATTTATATATTTTATTTATTACAAACTAAAATGAAAAATAAAGGGGGTGTCCCCCCCTCATTATATTTTTATAAAAATTTTGGTTTAAACACAAACATCACCCATGCCCAATCGCTCCCTTCATCTTTGCTTCCACCTTTAAGCATTTCCATGCTTTCGGTAGGAAACAAATGAGAGTAACCAAAACTGAATGACACAAATTGGTTGAATTTACATCCTAATGAAAAGTCAACTTCGGTTCCAAGATTTTTGTCCATCGCTGTATTTCCATCCATAATTTCTCCGGCAGATGAAAACAAATGTGTTGTTAAAGAAGCAGAGAATTTCTTCATTTTATATTTAAAAGTAGCATACAAATCATTTAAACCAACATTCCCAACATGGTTTCCAACATAGAAATAATCCATATGCCCATTAAATTTATGATTGGTTCCGTAAAGTGGTGTAAAAGCTTTGTCTTCATTGGTGTTTCCTATTTCGTCAGAATCGTTTCCTGAAAGAGACTCATATCCCAGCCCAGCTGTAAATTCATCACTAAATTTATACATAGCCTCAGCAGCCAAATACGAAGCACTTAAATCTACATTATTTGCATTGCTACCACCTTGTCCGTAAAAAGCAGTTGCCAACGAAAGTTTTTTAAGTTTATAAGTCAAACGTAAGCCATAGGTTTGGCTATAAACAACATCATTAACAATTTGCATTCCATTGTTAAGAAGAAGGACACTTAGACCAAAATTATTAAAATCATTATGCAACCAGAAATATTGGAATGTTTTGTAATTATTTCCGCCATTCACGGTATAAGTGGTTCCAAATAAATTTTCTTTATCTTGGTTAAATGCCAATCCTACATCAATTTTCAATTTATTTTCCTTATATTTAAAAACAGCTACATCGTGGCTACGAGCCTGTTGAGCCCAATTCACACTACCAAAAATTCGATGATCATCATAAATTATTTCCTGTCTGCCAAATTTGAAACCAAATTT
>JAOZQX010000013.1:8987-11806 GCA_029931995.1 Bacteroidales bacterium | reverse complement strand
ACACTTGACATAAGCAAATACAACGATTTAAAATGGTAGCACCAATTCATATTATTAGTACAGCATTAGCAGTGGCTTTTGCAATTGGTATTTTAGGAAAACTGGGCAAAAATGTTGCATTGTCATTAGTTTTGGCAGCTTTGGGTTTTATGACCTTTATTTCAGCTCAATGGTTTATGTCTTTTATGATGAATAACATTGCTCCTGAAATAATTTTCACGGCAGGATTTGCTCCTCCCATTTCAATCAATCTAAAAATGGGTTTACACGAATCTTTTTTCACGCTATTAATTAGTGGAATTGGATTTTTATCCGGCATTTATTTTATCGACTCATTTCAAGAAAAAAGTAAAAATGTAATGACCATTTTTCTTGTGTTGATAATGGGATTGAATGTTGTTGTTATGACCCGAGATATTTTTAACCTCTTTGTTTTTCTTGAAATTTCGAGCATTGCAACTGCAGGTTTAATTCTTTTAGATGATAATTTAAAATCATCGCAAGCTGGATTCAAATATTTAATTGCAACCGGACTCATATCTGGAATTTTATTACTTGGGATAATTTTCTCCTATTATTTTGTCGGCTCGCTTAATATTGATGATTTAATTGCATCAAATTTCGGAACATTAAAAGGTGGAGGTATTGTTGTTTTCTTGATTCTTTTAAGTGTGATTTTAGAACTAAAACCTTTCCCTGCAAATGGGTGGGCTTTGGATGTATATCAAGGTGCAAATCCTGGAATTAGTGCAATTATTTCTGCAGCATCAGCATCAGCAGGAATATTTGTTTTATCAAAGTTATTACCAATAGCAAACGATTATTTTCTTCATATTTTAAGTATGATTGGAATTTTAACTTTTATTGGTTCTAATCTACTTGGCTTAAATCAAAAAATTGCAACCCGACTTTTAGGATATTCATCTATTGGACAAATCGGTTTAATGATGACAATTTTAGGATTGTCTCCTTTTTTAAGTAACAAAACTCCTTTCATTCTATTTGGAATTTTAATAACCCATTCTTTAGCAAAAGTAGGGCTGTTTTGGTTGGCAGGACTTGTGAAAGCGGAAAAAATTAAAGATTGGTCCATACTAAGAAAAAATTCATTTCTGTTATTCTTAATGGGAACTTTCGTTTTCGCACTAATAGGATTTCCACCATTTCCATCATTTTTTGCAAAATGGGAATTAATAATGCAATTAGCTAATACAGGTAACTTTGTTTGGATAATATTAATTCTTGCTGGTTCATTTATCGAAGGAATATATCTATTCCGTTGGTTTGGATTTGTTGTAAAACAAAACAACGAAAACTTACCTGAATTTTCAATCAAAATCAATAAGATTATTCCTGTAAGTATTGTTGCTATTGGATTATATATTGTTGGCTATTTCTCCGGTTTACAAATTCCGGAATCTGCAATTATTAATTATCTGCCATTAATATTTATTGCTATCATATTTGCAATCGACTTTCTACCGATCGTTATCAAAAACTCAATTTCAATTTTAGGTTTAGCCTATTATTCATACACAATAATGCCAGCATATTTTGAAAATGACATGTTACGGTTCATTTTTATAGGAATATTTTTAGTTGGTGGAATTTTAACGTTCATTGCCGGATATACCTATAAAGGAAAACGAAGAGGTTTTTATCCGGTTGCTCTGATCATGTATGTTGGTTTGGCTCAAATAATCCAAGCCGAAAATTTATTGCAATTTTTCTTTGGATGGGAATTAATGACCGTGGGTTCATACTTCTTAATCATCAGAGGGAAAAAATCTATGCCACACGCATTAAGCTATATGTTATTTTCAGTTGGAGGAGCTTATGCAATTTTTGCAGGTTTTGCTTTGGCACAGGCAGGACAAATGTCATTATCATTAGATGTTTTAAGCACAATTACAAGCAATGCCTCCATTATTATTGGATTAATAATGCTTGGGTTTTTAACTAAAACAGCAACACTCGGATTACACATTTGGTTACCAGGTGCCCATGGTGAAGCAGAAAGTGATGTTTCCCCAATGGTTTCAGCAATATTATTAAAGGCTGGCGTTTTTGGTTTAATCATTTTATTTGCATCAACACAAAATCATTTCGAATTAAACGATATAGTTTATGTTCTTGGTTGGGTTGGAGCAATCACAGCATTAATTGCAAATTTAGCCGCATCATTTCAAGAAGATGCAAAACGCTTATTGGCTTATTCTTCAATTGCTCAACTTGGATATATTGTATTTGCTCTTGCCATGATGACTCATTTAGGTTGGATGGCTGCATTTACATACATTATTAATCACTTTATGTACAAAGCCATATTATTCTTAACCATTGGAGCGGTTGTTCTAAGAGTTGGAACTCATAATATGTTCGAAATGGGTGGTTTAATTAAAAAAATGCCTTTTGCATTTATCGCTGTTTTAATTGGAATTATTGCACTTTCAGGAGTTCCTCCATTGTCAGGGTTTACAGGAAAATGGTTATTGTATAATGCTGTAATTTTAAAAGGCTGGTATATCCAAGGAGGCATTGCATTTTTTGGTGGTATCATCGCATTCTTGTATTTATTCAAACTAATTAGCTCAGTATTTTTAGGTCAATTAAAAGATAATCATCGGGATGTAAAAGAAATTTCCATTTGGTTTATTATCCCTATTTATACTTTGATAATCGGATTAATGATTTTTGCAGCAAAACCAGAATGGGTTTTACAACCGATGGGGAATATGATAGCTCAATACTTCCCTGTAGGCGAATTGAATTGGGACGGTGGAATGGCATCAACTAAAATTGGATACTGGCATGGAACA
>JAOZQX010000013.1:0-8977 GCA_029931995.1 Bacteroidales bacterium | reverse complement strand
TATTATTTTTTTATAATAAAGCAAACAAATTATTATGATTATTGTAGGAATAATGTTTGTAGTTCTATTTTCGTGGTTGGCTTTATTAAGCAGAAAAGCTCAAAAAGTTAAACAGTTTAATATTGTTTATTCGGGCGAACGTCCTTTCACACCAGAAACAACACATGTTTCACATAATATTTTTGCAGGATACAATAAAGCTTTAGGATTTTTGGTGATGCCTTGGATTACAAATTTCTGGAATTATTTGAGTGATGCAATCCATGATATTTCAGATTTTATCAAACGTATTTATAGTGGAAACGGACAAACCTATTTAATTCACATCATGCTATACATAGTTGTGGTTTATTTTGTTTTTTTTAATTAAGTATTTAGTGTAAAATAATATAAAATGGAAATAGATTTCAATAAAATATTGTTTGCAATAATAGGACTAATTATCGTTCTAAATTGGGGATTATTAATGAGTTCTATCATGAGAAAAATTGGTGCTCGCGTTGCAGGTCGACATGGAATTCCATGGTTTCAACCTTGGGTTGACCTCGTAAAAAATTATGCAATTCGATCGCAAATTACCCATGGTGTAATGTTCTATTTAGGACCGGTTTTTCGATTATCAGGAGGTGTCGGTTTATTCCTATTTATGCCAATGATTTTCGGTTCCGATTTATGGATAAATTTTTCGTTTAAAGGCGATATCATACTAATTCTATATTTCCAGTTTTTTGGCATGTTAGGGATGGCTCTTGGAGCTGGAGAAGGCGGTCAGCCACATTCATTTATTGGAATTAGCCGTGGACTTTCGCAATTTACAGCCATAGAAGTTCCAATGACTTTGGCAGTAATTTCTCTTGCCGTTCAATATCAAACTTTATCAATCTCAGATATTGTTGAAGCTCAACAAGGCGGATTTATGAACTGGACAATAATTACAAATCCATTTGCGTCAATTGCAGCAATGCTATCATTATTGGGAGCATTTGGTCATTCTCCATTTAATTTAGTAAAAGCACCAAACGAAATCCCAATCGGTCCCCCAACAGAATATCACGGCACTTATTTAGGTGTTTTAAGAACAAATGCAGCAATTTTACACGTCGTTGAAGCAGTCCTATTTATGAACTTGTTCTTTGGAGGAGCAGGCAGTTGGCTCGAATTAATTGTGAAATCGTTTTTAATCTATTTCTGGTCAGTATTTGTTGGAATGGTATTTCCCCGATTCAGAATAGAACAATCAGTTGTGTGGTTCTTAAAAGTGCCATTAATACTTGGGATTATTGCAATAATTCTACTTTAATCAAACCGGTTAATTTGAATAAAAAATGACAAACGACAAATTAAATAAAAATCAAATTGAGGATGTTTCTAAGTTTTTTGCACCCGAGAACAAAAAAAAGAATGTAGAAACTCCGGATGGACAAATCATTGAGGTTAATCCTTTGTCTGATTATTTTTCGGAAGCAAGACCAAAAGTTCACGAACCAAATAGCTCTAAAGTAGTTGAGACGTTCTTGAATTGGGCAAGAGCAGAATCTTTATGGGTTTTAGGATTTGGAACTGGTTGTGGAAGCATTGAAATTCCACCACTGTTAACTCCTCGCTTCGATGCTTTTCGTTTTGGAGTTCAAATGCGACCAACTCCGCGCCAATCAAATGTGATTATCATTTCAGGATATTTAGCAGTAAAAACGTTGAAGCGTGTTATTCGAAGTTACGAACAAATGCAAAATCCAAAGTACGTATTAGCATTGGGCAGTTGTACCATTAATGGCGGAATGTATTTTGATAGTTATAACACCATAAATCGTCTTGATAAATATATTCCTGTAGATGTTTATGTTGCAGGATGTATGCCTCGGCCTGAAGCTTTGTTGGCTGGTTTTATGAAATTGAAAGAACTTATCAAAGCAGGCAAAGCAGAAAATGCAAATAAATATGTTGAAAATTTCGATGAATATAAAGCCAATCAGAAAAAGATTATCAAGGATTGGAATATGCCTGATTATAACTGGTAAAATGACTTCTAGCATGAAACTCGAAATGACAAAAAGAATTTGAAATGAAAAATCTAATAGAAAGATTACATATAAAATACAGCTTAACTGATATCGTAAATCAACGAGATAATTTTGTTTATCTAACAATCAGAAAAGAAAATGCGATTGATTTAGTAACATATCTTAAGGATTATGAGGGATTTTCTCACTTCGTATTACTTTCTTGCGTTGATTGGATTGAAGATGGGAAATTCCAACTTAGCTATTTCTTAAATCAACCAAACAAAAAATTTGATATTGCTATTCGTACAATGATTGATCGCGAAAATGCAGAAATGCAATCTTCTCATCATCTGTGGAAACATATTGAAACTTATCAACGTGAGCTGCGCGAAATGTATGGAATTAACTTTCCAAAAAACCCTAGAATTGAAGAAAATTTTATTTTAGAAGGTTGGGACGAAATTCCACCAATGCGCAGAGAATTTGATACCAAAAGATATTCAGAAAAAACATTCTTTCCACGTGAAGGCAGAAAGACATATGATCCTGCTACTTATATGAAAGATAAATTATATCCAAATGCTCCAATAACTGCTAAAGTAAACAAGAAAGATGAGTAATTTATTTAATTGGAATCCAGATAGAAGTAAATATCCATTGATGAAAGAAGATGGAAGCTTAGACGTTGATTTATCATCTCAAAAATTTACTAAACTTTGGGTTGGGCCAAACCATCCGGGAGTTACAGGAAATATGGCTGTAGAAATTACGGTTAGTGGAGATGAAATTGTTCACGCCAAAACTCATGTTGGTTATCTGCATCGTGGTTTTGAAAAATTAATCGAGAGACGTTTATTCATTCAAGGCTTTCCAACTTGCATCAGAATGTGCGTTGCCGAACCTGATTATAACGAGTATTTATTATCAAAATCTATTGAAGATTTATCAGGGATTGAAATTCCTGAAATGGCGGAATGGTTGCGAACTTTGGTTTTAGAAATGGCTCGCTTACAAAGTTTATTACGAACTGTTCCCGGTCAAGGCGGAACATTCTCCTTAGGATTAGGAGTTCAATGGGGAATGTATCTCAGAGATTTAATTTTAGATAGATTTGAAGAACTCACAGGTGGTAGAATTTATCACATGTATATTTTACCAGGCGGGGTTCGGGGTTTATTACCAGATGGCTTCAAAGAAAGATTGGAAGAGAATTTACAGTTAATTGATGAATTTATTATCAAGATTAAGAAATTGATGTTTGATAATGCTGTTTTTAAAAAGCGAGCAATCGGTGTTGGTGTAATCAAAAAAGAGTGGGTTGACCAATTTGGAATTGTTGGCCCAAATGCTCGTTCTGTTGGAATTAGCAGAGACATAAGAAAAGATTATTCATATTTGAAGTATCAAGAACTAGATTTTGAACCACCAACCGCAACTGATGGAGATATATTTGCCAGAAGCACAGTTCGATACAGAGAATTAATCCAAACTGTTGATTTGATTCGTCAAATAATGGCAAAAATGCCAGAAAAGGGAGATATTAAATCACCAACTCCAAATGTTTTGCATTGGAAAATTCCAAAAGGAGAAACCTATACCCGCTCCGAAAGTTCACGTGGAGAATACGGAATGTATTATGTAACCGATGGAAGCGACAAACCTAGAAGAATAAATTTGCGAGGACCAAGTTATAATCACGCCATGACATTATTAGAGCATATGCTGGTTAATGCCAATATATCCGATGTTCATGCGATAATGGTTTCATTACAAACTTGTCCACCAGAAATTGAAAGATAATTGTCATGGGAAAATTAAAAGATATATTAAGTCCATTTACAGCTTGGGGGGGTGTTATTAAAGACCCTGTTACAATTAAAAATCCAATAGGACGACCAGCAGCTCCACGTTATAGAGGATTTCATAAAAATGAAGTTGATGTTTGTATTGGTTGTGGATCTTGCGAAGCAATTTGTGAAAACGAAGCTATTGATTTGGTTCCCGTTGAAGGCATAAAAGCCAAAGATGGAGATAGTGGACTTCGTCCAATGGTTGATTATGGACGCTGTTGCTGGTGCGCTTTATGTGTTGATGTATGCACAACCGGCTCTTTAACCTTATCGGATGAATATACATGGGTTAGCGAAAATGCTGATGAATTTAGATATATTCCCGGACTTGATAAAAAAGATTGGGATAAGAACGAAAATGGTTGGAAAAAACCGGAGCCAAACTACGAATTTTATAGTTTAGACAGAGTTAAAATGCCGGAACTTCACGCCCAGGAACGTGGACAATCATTCATAGAATTTATTACTGGATATTCGAAACAGCAAGCAGAATTAGAAGCCGACAGATGTGTAGAATGCGGAATATGTACTTCCGCTTGTCCCGCTCATATGGGAATTCCTGAATATATTAAAGCAATCAGAAATAATGATTTGGAAGAAGGCTTACGTATTTTATACGAAACAAATCCGCTTCCGGAAATCTGCGGTAGAATATGCACACATAAATGCGAAAGCGTTTGTACAATGGGCCATAAAGGCGATCCCATATCAATTCGTTGGCTGAAACGTTATATTGCTGATCAAAATCCATCAGAAAAATATAAAGAAATTTTAAATGCTGAGAATTTAGTTGACAATGGTAAAAAAATTGCAATTATTGGAGCTGGTCCTGCCGGTTTATCAACGGCTTATTATTTAAAACTGATGGGCTATCAGTGTACAATTTTTGAGAAATTACCCGAAGCCGGAGGGATGATGAGATACGGGATCCCTGAATACCGTTTACCTTACGACCAAATTGACAAAGATGTAAATTACATTTTAAGCCTTGGTGTTGAAATTAAATACAATGTAAATATTGGCACAGATATTACACTGGAAGATTTGGGAAAAGATTTCGATGCAGTTTTTGCCGGAACCGGTTTACATTTAGGTAGAAGTACACGAGTTCCCGGTTCTGATAACAAAAATGTATATTTTGCTACCGATTTATTACGTGAAATTTCGCTTGGACAAGAAGTTCCTTTAACCGAAAAAATTGTTGTAATTGGTGGTGGTAATGTTGCAATGGATATTACGCGTTCACTGGCTCGTTTGCAAAATATAAAATATGGAAAAGTAGATATTCTGGCAACTTGTTTAGAGTCAGAAGACATTATGCCTGCCGATCGTGAAGAAGTTGTTGAAGCTCGCGAAGAACTTGCAATTGTTGACCCGGGCTGGGGACCAAAAGAAATTGAAACTGAAAACGAAAAAATCAAAGGTCTTCATGTTGTGAAATGCTTATCAGTTTTTGATGAGAACAAGGCTTTCAATCCTAAATTTGATGAAGAAAATAAAAAGTTTTTTGTTGCCGATATGATTGTTGAATCAATTGGGCAAGGAATGGATTTATCATATTTAAGTGATGAATTTAAAGAAAATCTTAGATTCTCAAATAGAGGACGAATCGAAGTTGATGATTACTTCCAATCTGGCATTGATTGGTTATTTGTTGGTGGAGATATTATTCAAGGATCTGATGTAATTCATGGAATCGCAAATGGACACAAAGCTGCTATCGGAATTGATAATTTTTTAATGAAAAAATAATCATGGCAAATTTAGAAACAACCTATTTAGGCTTAAAACTTAAAAATCCAATTATTGTTGGAAGTTCAGAGCTCACTAATTCTGTCGAAAAAATTATTGAATTAGAAAAAAAAGGAGCAGGAGCTGTTATCTTAAAATCATTATTCGAAGAGCAAATATTGATGAATATCGATGCTGAACGAGTAAATAATATGTATGATACTTATTCCGACTCAGAAAATTATGTTTCTTATTATTTAAAAAAACATAATGTTGGCAATTATTTATCGCTGATTAAAGAAGCTAAATCAAAAGTTAAAATCCCTGTTATTGCAAGCATAAACTGCATTAGTTCTGAAGATTGGACAAGTTTTGCAAAAGAAATTGAAGCTGCTGGAGCCGATGCTTTAGAACTGAATATTTTTCTTTTACCAAGCGATATTAATTTAAAAGGAAACGAAATCGAAAAAATTTATTCTGAAATAATTCTAAAAGTCATTCAACTTGTTAAAACTCCGGTTTCAGTGAAATTGAGTTCTCATTTTTCCAGCTTTGCAAATTTTATTTCTGGAATTTCAAAACTTGGAATTAAAGGAATTACTTTATTCAATCGCTTTTATAGTCCTGATGTAGATATTGATAAAGAGAAGATTACATCAACTCATATTTACAGTAATCCCATCGAAAATAGCAATGTTTTGCGCTGGGTTGGAATTTTATCTAATAAAATTGATTGCAATATTACGTCCTCAACAGGAATCCATTCAGGAACTGATGTGATTAAAAATATTTTAGTTGGAGCTAATGCTACTCAAATTGTTTCAACCATTTACAAAAATGGCTCATCGCATATAAAAACGATGCTCGATGAAATTGAAACGTGGATGGACAAAAAAGGCTATAAAGATTTAGAAAGTTTTAAAGGAAAACTAAGTCAAGATAAAACTGTGAAACCTATGATTTATGAGAGAGTACAGTTTATGAAATATTTTTCTGATTAAGGTAGGCAAATAACAAATACTGTGAATAATCAAATTTTAATTCTCCATTGATTATGTTCAAATTTGATTCTCAATAAATCAAACGCCTTACCATCAAATTGAAGTATCTTATTTGCTTTTGAAATTAGATGTTTTTGATTTTCCTTAAAAACAATATTTCCTTCCTTATTGCAGATTAGGAACACAGATGGAAGAACAAAATTCCGCAATCCTCCCGACTCGCAAACAATAGGTGAATCGCTGTCAATTTCTTTGCTAAGTATTTGAAAAGCCTCGCCAATATATTTATCTTCCGACTGAATATAGAAAACTTGCTTGGCTCCAGCTCGCAACATCCGCGAACTGTCTTTTGTAGAATTCGTATCCCGCTCTCGAAAAATTGAAAAATATTCGCTTTTAAAAACAAGCTCAGCTTCTTCATTTTGGGTATGAATGTGAGGCGAAATTTTCACGGCAATTACATCCTCATTTTTACTTGTTTGCTCAATGAGTTCGCAAGCCAGTGTAGTTTTTCCCACATTACGTCCTGTGCCGGCAATCAAGAGCAATCGATCCCGGTGAGGGAGTATTTTATCTAGATTTAAATTCGCTTGTTCAAGGTCATTCTGCGAGTTCAGATTGTCAAACAAAAAGGATTTATAAAAATCCAAATCTGCCGATATATATAATTTATTGGTTTTTAGTTTTTGGTAAACACTTTGGATTTTATAATTTTTGTTTTGAATAAATTGCTCAAAAACAGGAATCGTATTTTTATGATAAAGGGCGCACATGGGTTCAAATTTCCCCTCTCCATGACATGGAACCGCCACATCAAAACCCTCACTATTATTGATTAAATGATTTAGTAATTTCTCCGAAATAAAAGGCATATCGCAGGAAAGCACTAAATTAAGATCTGTTTTAGAATTCATAAGCCCCGTATAAATGCCTCCCATAGAACCGCTATTAGGGATGATATCTGCAATGACCGGATAGGCCAGAAAATTATAGGCCCTTGAATTTTCGACAATCAGGATTTTGCCACAAACATTTTCCAATACCTCAATGGCATACTCTATCAAATGCTTACCGCCAAACTTGAGCAAACCCTTTTCGACTCCCATGCGACGACTTTTGCCTCCTGCTAAAATTATTCCGGTGATTTTTTGATTGCCCATTCGTTTGCAAAAATAGGGAAATGTATTTAAGGATGTTCAATTATACTAAATGATTTTACTTGTTGAATTATTCTATGTACACCTTCATTTATATCATCTTTACTACAAACACTTATCATAATAGCATCATCTTTATTACAATAAACATTATGTTTTACATCATCTTTATTACATCTTAGTACTTTTTTAAGTATATTTGTATCTCTATTAAAATCATTAACTAAATGAATATAAAACGAAAATCATACTCAAAACTGTTGACTTGGAAGAATTCAGAAAACAGAAAACCTCTGCTAGTAAGGGGAGCCAGACAGGTTGGCAAAACTACTCTGATAAGAGAATTTGCAAAAGAATTCGACAATTACATTGAATTAAATCTGGAAAAAGAAGCAGATCGCAATATATTTAAGACTGACGACATAAATAAAATTTTAAATGCATCGTATCTGCTGAAAGGAATTACTCCCAACAAAAAACCAACTTTACTATTTCTAGATGAAATACAGGAATCTCCGAATGCAATTCAACAACTTAGGTATTTCTATGAAGAAAAACCTGAATTATATGTGATTGCGGCCGGCTCTTTATTAGAGTTTGCTTTAAATATGACACCCAGTTTTCCTGTAGGCAGAATAGATTATTTATACCTCCACCCACTTAATTTCGAAGAGTATCTGGGAGCCATAAAAAACACAAGTGCTATTGAAGCCTTACAGAGCATCCCTGTTCCAGATTACACACATAACATATTACTCGATTTATTTCATGAATATTCAATTGTTGGCGGAATGCCTGAAATAACTAATCAATTTGTTCAAGAGAAAAACATTGCCAGTTTAGCTAGAATGTACAGGAAGCTATGGCAAGCATATAAAGATGATATTGAAAAATACGCCAGAAATGATTCTAATAAAAATATTATCCGCCATATTGTTGAAACAGCCCCCTATGAAATTGATCGCATAAAATTTGAAGGCTTTGGAAATTCAAACTATCGTTCGCGCGAAGTTGGAGAAGCATTGCGATCTTTAAGTTTAGCTAAAATCATACAACTAATCTACCCTACAACAAGCTTGATTCCTCCTGCAAATGGTAATTTAAAAAGAAGACCCAGGCTGCAATTTCTAGATACAGGTATGCTAAACAATATTTTATCATTACAAGGAGAAATGATTAATGTTAAAGACTTAAATGATTTTTAAAATGAAAAGTCAAGTATCAGTTGAACAAAT
>JAOZQX010000265.1 GCA_029931995.1 Bacteroidales bacterium | reverse complement strand
GCTAATTTTGCAGATGATGATTTAATTGAAGAATGTTTTTAGAGGACACTGAGCGGTTTATAGTGAGCGTAGTCGAACTAAGTTGAAATGTCATTTGTTAAATAAAAAAAGAGAAGCCCGAATGTGAAATTCGGGCTTCTCTTTTTATTAATCCTTGATTACAAGGCAAATTTGCTTTTATTTTCCTGAAGCAAAAAATTCGGCTTCAACTTTTTTAATAATATCGAATCCGTGATCTCCATTGGTAAACATAACGATACCTCGTTTAGATTCTGGAAGAAGTATAACTTTTGTTTTAACACCCGCATCACTACCATCATGCAATATTGCATATTCTCCATCATAGAAGTTTTTCAGAATATACCATCCTAAGCCAAAGCCTCCTTTTTCATTAGCTATCGCTTGAAGTCTGAGCATATCTTGGTGTACTTCTTCTGTTAATCCACTTCCTTTCATCACATTAATTGCGAATAAACAATAGTCTTCGATGGTTGTAAGAACATCATCGGAAGCACAAGCATTTATTGTTCTTTTCTTTAAATTATAGGACTCACCTTCTTTATTATGTTCTTCGGCATACCTCACTTTATGCATGTCTTCACCCCATAATAATCTGGTATCTTTCATCCCGTATGGTTTAAACACTAATGAATCAACTAAGACTTCTATAGGAGTGTCGAATTTACGTTCCATTGCTCGCCTAAGATATTCAAAACCTTCTCCTGAATATTTAATTTTTGTTCCAGGCTGAGTATTAAAAGTTAATTTTTTCGAGGCATGCATTCTCCTCCAATTGTCAAAACCAGTGGTGTGATTTAAAACATGACGAGTTGTAAGCTTTTTATGTGTAGGATCATCCTTTACATCAGGGTCAACCCAGTAGTGATAAAGAGGTTCGTCTAAATCCCAATCGCCATTACTAACTAATTGTAATGTTAATAGTGTTGAAATTGGTTTGCTTAAAGAGGCTACATTAAAGATTGCGTTATAAGGAGCAGGAGTGTGTTTTTTAAGTTCCCCATAAACTTTAACTTGGCGTAGTACTCCATCTTCAATGATCCCTATCCCTAAGGCTGGAACATTCTTCTCATGCATTAAATTTTCTAAATCTTCTTGAAAACTTGTGGAAGTTAATTTTTCTTGTTGTGCAAATAAACCATTGCTAGCAATGATTAAAATAGCTAAGATTATAATAGCTCGATTACCCTTATTCATTGTTTTTTTATAAATTAATATATTATAGAATTACTCCAAAGACTACAATAATATTTATGTGTTACATATATGTTGAAATTTTGGATAAGAAGCAATAATCTTTAAAAGTGACCCTTCTTAATTTTGCGGATAATGAGTGGATTGAAAAGTTTTTTTAATTATGAATTAATAATTACGAATTAATAATTCCCAACGCCTAATTCTTAATTCATCTTCATAGTCTTCAGTATTGATCCGATAATTTTTAGAATTTCCACAATATCTTTTGTTAGCTTGTTGCTGACGGGATTATCAATGTAATCTGAATCAGTCAATAGTCGGAGCCAATAATGTGTTTCTCTCGCCTCTTTGTAGGCTATTGAAAGTTTAGCAATAAAATCTTTTTTTGATTGACCACCGATTGCTTCTTCGACATTTGCCCCAATCGAAGTTCCTGATTTTAATAATTGTTTGCTTAAAACAAATTCTTTCTTTTCTTTAGCAATCTTTTGATATAGGGTAATAATGTTTAATGCAAATTCATAACTTTTAATCTGAATGATATTATTCTCTTTCATTAGTTTTTTTATTCATTTATTCCATACAGCAATATTTGTCTCGCTTGTTATTCGAGTAAAAATTCTTAATTCCTAATTCTAAATTGTTAATTTTAAAACTGTAACCTTAAGATTTTCTCACGTCAAAACCTTAAACAAACAATATAAATAATTAAAAATTGACAGATGAAAAGGGAAAATCTATTAATTAAAATTGTCGGCTTATTTCTTATATCAATAATGCTGATGAGTACAGTAAAAGTATCAGCTTGTTCAACCATTATGCTTCATAAGGGAGATGAATTAGTTTTTGGACATAATTTAAATGAAGGTGACTTGGGAGTTCCGGGTATTGTCTTCGTTAACAAAAGAGGCGTTTATAAAATGGGACGCAGTTTAAACGAGTTGATGTT
The DNA here is from genome assembly GCA_029931995.1 of Bacteroidales bacterium. Classification (GTDB taxonomy): domain Bacteria; phylum Bacteroidota; class Bacteroidia; order Bacteroidales. The sequence continues at coordinate 967 of JAOZQX010000265.1, read as the reverse complement.
TAAAGAAATCACTAAGCCTTCTGATTTAAGATGGATTTCTCGTTATGGTTCAGTGACTTGTCACACCTTCGGGAAAGATTTACCTGATGGCGGTATGAATGAAACCGGGTTTTATATTTGGGAAATGAATGAAGCTTCCGATTATCCTACCGGAGATTCTTTGCAGCAATTGAGCCAAATGGGATGGATGCAATATTTACTGGATAATTTCTCCACCATTGATGAAGCATTGGAAGCAACAAAAGGTATTGAAATTGACGGCTGGACCTGGCATTATTTCCTGGCAGATGCCAGTGGCGATTGTGCAACTTTAGCCTTCATCGATGGAAAGATGAAAATCAATCGTGGTGTAACTATGCCGGTAACAGGTCTTTTCAACACTCCTTACGACAGAGAAATGGAAGTTTCTAAATATTATGAAAACTTTGGTGGACAATACAAAGTGGAATTGGATAATCCCAATGTTCCTCGTTATGTAAAAACCGATTGGTTGATCAAAAATTACAATACCGATCAGAATCCTGTTGATTATGGCTTTTATATGTTGGATAAAATTAAGGTGAATGATGTAGCAGAGTGGTCTACAATTTTTGATGTTAAGCGTAAACATTTTTATTACAGAACCCGTGTAAATCCTGCAATCAAACATTTTTCAATGGATGAGATTGATTTTTCTGCGCAAGCAGGATCTTGTTTAATTCAAAATATGGATACCGAAAAAGGAGAAGATATTCTTGATAAATTACATCCTTATAATAATGAAGAAATTAGCGATTTATTGACTTCTTTGGGTGGTCTTGTAGGTAAAGAATTCTTTCAAATGGGGGGCTTAACTTTCGAAGAATGTGTAGATCGTTTTACCAATCATTGGGTTCGTGCAACAGAAAAAGAAAACCAACCTTTTTATGGTAGTTGGGAGAGTGATAATGAAGAAAACAAGCTTATTTTAAATTTTGAAACCAATGGA
>JAOZQX010000264.1 GCA_029931995.1 Bacteroidales bacterium | reverse complement strand
TGGTTTTTGATAACTAGGCGTTTTGCGTTTTTTATAGAATGATTGTATGTTTGTGCACTTAATGTAGCGGTTGAAAAAACTACTATTACAAGTGCTAATGCTAATTTTTGTAATGTTTTCATAATATTTAATTTTTTATTATTTTCTGATTAATTGATTAATTTGTTATTGCGGCCAGCAATTATTATATAAATTTTAGATTAAAATTTCAAGTCCTTTTTGCGCAATTGTTTTTGCGCTAATATTTGTATTTTCATTTTCAGCTATTTGTTCAATGAAAGGTTTTGCTTTTGTTTCATGTAGGCTAATCATAATGTTTATTAATGTTATTTGAACCATTGGGTCCTCCTGAATACTTAGAGAACTAATTAATGCCTCCCTAACCTTTTGATCCTCTGAAAAACGTGATAGGGCAGTAGTTGCTGCTAAGCGAACATTTGCATTATCGTCTGTGTTCATAGTCTCAATCAGAGCATCAATTACTTGTGGATCAGGGGTAGATATTTCGTCGATATAATTAACCGCTTGGATTCTTGAACTAGGTGAGTTTTGCTCAAGTTTAGAAAGCATAACAACTTGTTTCATGTACGAAACTTCATTTTGTAAAGCCATTAGCTGTGTATTATCAACACCACTATCTTTATTAATGATCAGGCCCATAAGCATACCTGCAATTAAAATTGCGAAGCCTGCTGCCACTTGATACATTGGATTCATAAAGCGTACTTTATGAACATAATTCGATATTCTGTTGTCTTGTAATGGTTGAGCTTCAATAGTTTGAGATTTTGATTTTTCCTCTTCAATCATTTGCATGAAATTAGCTCTGAGTTTAGCCGAAGGTTTATTTTCGGGTGTTTTGTTTATCTCCGTCATAACAACAGCCAATTCTTCTACTTCCTGACGACAACTTTTGCATTTCTCTAAATGAGTTTGAACAAGCTTGGTTTGTTCTGCATCCAATTGTTTGTCAACAAAATCTATGAGTAAATTATTTATCTTTTTGCAATCCATGACTTTATATTTTATGCTAATTGAAAATAATTGTTTCTTAATTTATTTACCGCCCGATGTACTTTAACTTTTATCGCTCCAACCGAATTCCCTGTAATTTTTGAAATCTCATCATATTTCAGATCTTGAAATTTACTCAGTTCAAGTATTTCGCGTTCATCATCTGATAATAGATTCATTGCTTCTTTAAGGATCTCGTGTTTCTCGGTTTTTTCGTTTTCATCAATGGCCTCTATTCCTTTTTCAGGGCTGCTTTCTGTTTCTTCAAAATCGGAGAAATACGCCTTGTTTTTGTGGTAATGATCGATATGTACGTTTCGGGCCATTTGATACATCCAGGTTTTAAATTTGTATTCTTCTTTAAATGTATGTTTGTAGCTTATTATTCTACTAAATACATTTTGTGTTAAATCTTCAGCAGTTTCCTTATTTCGGGTCAACCGCAGAAAAAAGTTGTATAGTTTTAAATGATACTTGTCGAAAAGAGGAACCAGTGAATCGATATCCCCGTTTTTTACATTTATCATCTTTATTTCATCAAAATTTAATTCCACTTTTTTTATTTTATTTTGACTTCCATTAATGATTACCTGATGAGAAGAAAAAGGTTACAAGCATTTTTGTTTTTCTCAAATTTAATGAAATTGAATGTATAATGCTATGATTAAAATTGTATTGATTGATATTAGAAATTTTAGGTAGATTTACAATCACTAATTAAATTCAATACCTGGGAAATGAAGTATTATATAACAGATGTTTTTGCCATTGGCAAATATAGCGGAAACCAATTGGCAACTTTTATTGTTGATAAAGATATAGATACTGAAACGATGCAAAAAATTGCACAGGAGGTAAATTATTCCGAAACGACATTCATTACTTCCGGTTTGCAAAAAAATAGAGGTTATGATGTACGCATATTTACACCGAAGGCTGAAATTGATTTTGCCGGTCACCCTACACTGGGTACAGCCTTTATTATTAGGAAATTCCTAGAAATTAAAAAGAAAAGAAAAATAAAACTTAATCTAAAAGTTGGCCAAATTCCTGTTGAAATTAAAAATGAAATGTATTGGATGAGTCAGGTTCAACCAAAATTTTCCGAGCCTATGGATTCGGAATATATCGCTAGCATGTTAAATCTAAGTGTATCCGATTTGGAAAATGATTTTCCGATCCAAGGTGTAACTACCGGACTTCCATTTACCATTGTTCCGTTGAAAAATAAAGCGGCATTGGTAAAATGTAGACTAAATATGGATATTTATGCTGACTTTATTGAAAATACCTGGGCAAAAGGAATATTGGTTTTTTGTCGTGGTGGTTACTCGGCTTTACAAGATTTGTCAACTCGAGTATTTGTACCATGGCTTGGTATTACTGAAGATCCGGCTACGGGTAGTGCAAGTGGTTGTTTAGCAGCATGGCTGTTGAAAAATAAATTTTATGGCACCCCATTTATTACCATTAACACAGGTCAAGGTTATGAAATCAATCGGCCATCTGAAATTAATATTCAGGCATCTATCGAAAAAGGGAACTATAATTTAGACGTAGGTGGCGAAGTTGAGTTGATTGCACAGGGTGATTGGGCAGTTTAGTTTTTAATAAACTTCCCTGTATGAATAGTTGACTTGTCCTTTATCTTATAAAAATATAAACCTGAATTCAAATTTTTAGGTAAAACAATTTCAAGATCGTTTCCATTAACTTCAACTCGTTTTTTTAAGATTATCTGGTTATTTAAGTTCGTAATTTCAATTTCAAATTCTGAAAATTTAACGTCTTCAAATTGAAAATTTAAGCGATCAATAATTGGATTTGGAAATAGTATATGATTAGGAGCTGCATTTTCAGAAATTCCAACGCTAATAATTTCATTCTCAAATATAATTAATTGATTATTGAGGGCAGAACCAGCAATAATATCATCGTCCCCATCCTGATCAATATCAAATACTTCTAAGGCAGTGCCTCCTGGAAAATAGCTAACTAAATCAGTTTGGGTGAATTGTTGATCGTTATTATAAAATATACATAGACTCCCAGGTATTTGTCCAATTACAATAATATCTATATCTCCATCCTGATCAATATCATTGCCAATAGATGTAT
>JAOZQX010000263.1 GCA_029931995.1 Bacteroidales bacterium | reverse complement strand
GAGGTTACACGTTCAAGCTCGCCTAAATAGGCATTCATGTTCAATAGTAGATAAAGCTCAATAATCTCAGGTACATCACTCTGGACGTATATAGTGGCTTTTTCGGGATCCAATCCGGCAGCTAAATATTCGGCCAAAACCTGTTTTACATTTCCATGCAAATCTTCGGGTGTAGGGTGGGTGGTCAACGAATGATAATCGGCAATAAAGAAAAAACAATTATTTTTTTCCTGCATGCGAATAAAGTTTTTGATCGCCCCAAAATAATTTCCGAGGTGCAAATTGCCTGTTGGCCTAATTCCACTTACTACTGTTTCCATGAATGCAAAAATATAAAAAATGCGGGTTGTTTAGAACAAAACCCGCATTGATGAATAATTTAATTTCTTTAGCTACATCTTAATTTCATCATCCTTGCCGTTGAAAAAATGATATTCCAACAAATGATAGGATGGCATGGGCTGAACTTGAATCCATTTTTTGTACTTAGTGTACCATTTCAAACGTAGCGAATATAATCCTTTGGTGAGAAATGCATGTAAGTATGGATGCAATGCTAACTTAAGTTTTTTCTCGTTTTGGTCGTGCAGTAAGTAGCGAATATTATTTTCAATTTCATCGATGATAATGATGCTTGGCTTGATTTTTCCGGTGCCTTCGCAAACGGGGCAACGTTCCAATATTTCCACGCTCATCTCAGGCCTAACACGCTGACGTGTAATCTGCACCAAACCAAACTTACTTGGAGGAAGAATGGTGTGTTTAGCATGATCTTTAGCCATTTCATCTTTCAGTCGTTGGAATAAAGCACGGCGATTTTTGCCTTCATGCATATCGATAAAATCAACCACAATAATGCCACCCATATCGCGCAAACGAAGCTGGCGTGCAATTTCTGTCGCCGATTCGAGATTTACATCCAGCGCATTTTTTTCCTGACTATTATCTTTTTTTACGCGGTGACCACTGTTTACATCAATCACATGCATAGCTTCGGTATGCTCTATAATTAGGTAAACTCCGCTTTTTATTGTTACTGTTTTCCCAAACGAACTTTTGATTTGCTTATCAATCCCCAAAAACTCAAAAATATTTTTTTTGCCTTTATAAAGCTTTACAATATCCAGTTTATCGGGAGCAATGGTGCGGATATAGTTTTTAATGTCTTCGTAAAGAATGGGATCGTTCACATGAATATTATTGAAGGATTCATTCATTAAATCCCTTAGTATTGCAGAGGTGCGATCCAGTTCGCTAATAATTTTTTGGGGTGCTTTTGCTTTATCAAGTCGCTTGGCGAGCGAATCCCATTTTTGTAACAAATTTCGAAGATCAGTATCCAGTTCAGCAACTTTTTTGTTTTCGGCAACTGTACGGATGATAACCCCAAAATTGTTGGGCTTAATACTTTGAATGAGTCGTTTTAAACGATTTCTCTCATCAGGATTTTTTATTTTCTGTGAGATTGAAACTCGACTCGAAAAGGGTACTAATACCAAAAATCGCCCGGCAAACGAGAGTTCGGAAGAAATCCGAGGCCCCTTTGTTGAAATGGGTTCTTTAGCTATTTGTACTACTACTTGTTGATTTGAAGAAAGAACCTGTGTAATTTTTCCGGTTTTCTCGATGTCGGCCTCAAGCTTAAATTTAGGAAGTTGAGGTTTTTGGTTATGTGGGCCAGTTAGTATTGCTTTGCTGAATTTATTCAGTGAGCGTACTTGTGGGCCTAAATCCAAATAATGCAAAAAAGCATCTTTTTCGTACCCTACATCAACGAAAGCTGCATTTAGTCCAGGCATAATTTTTTTAACCCTTCCCAAATAAACATCTCCAACCGAGTAATTATTATTGTTCTTTTCTTTGTGTAACTCAACAAGGAATTTGTCTTCTAAAAGTGCTATTTCAACTTCTGAAGAGCTTGCATTAATAATTAATTCCTTATCCACGATATAATATTTTAGTGTCTTTATTTCATTGATAACATCAAACCAATAAAGCTATAAAGATAAAGAGGAACAACGAAATCGTATACAAAAGATCACATGAAACAACAGCTCCATGTGATCGTGAAGATAATTAAAAAGAAATAATTTATTTCTTTTTATGTCTGTTTTTTCTTAAACGCTTTTTGCGTTTGTGAGTTGACATTTTATGTCTCTTTCTCTTCTTCCCGCTAGGCATAATACAATCTTTTTAAAATTATTTTACTTTGTTTTTAACCTCATTAACAAAAGTTTTTGCAGGTTTAAAAGAAGGAATGTTGTGTGCAGGAATAATAATGGTAGTATTTTTTGAAATATTTCTTCCAGTTTTTTCTGCTCTTCTTTTAATAGTAAAGCTACCAAAACCTCTTAAGTAAACATTTTCTCCTTTTACCATTGAGTCCTTAACAGCATCCATAAAAGCTTCAACTGTAGCCTGAACAGCTACTTTTTCAATACCAGTTTTGTTAGCAATTTCTGCAACGATTTCTGCTTTTGTCATGTCTTTATATTTTTAATGATTTGATAATAAGTTTTTTTTAATCGGGCAGCAAAGATAAACTTTTTTTGTATGAATTTAAAAACTTTGAAAAACTTTTTTATTTCTAAGAAGCTCTATATAAATTTGTTCCAATTATGAAAGATGCTGGTGAAAAGATATTAAGTTGGTATAAGGAGAATAAACGAGAACTTCCTTGGAGGGAAACAAAAAATCCTTATTTAATCTGGATTTCGGAAATTATGTTGCAACAAACGCGGGTAGATCAGGGAATGGGTTATTATCTGCGATTTGTAAAACGTTTTCCTGATCTTAGATCTTTAGCCAAAGCAGATGAAGAAGAGGTTTTAAAATATTGGCAGGGCTTGGGTTATTATTCGCGGGTACGGAATTTACATTTTTCTGCACGCTATATTTTATCTGAATTGAATGGTGAATTCCCCAATACTCACGATAAAATATTAAAGTTGAAAGGCGTTGGCTCGTATACAGCTGCGGCTATTGCCTCTATTTCATTTAATTTACCACATGCCGTAATTGATGGGAATGTTATGCGGGTAATCAGTCGTTTGTTTGGTATTGGCAGCCCCACTAATACTTCAGAAGGGCAAAGCCAAATAAAGCAAAAACTGGATAGTATTTTTATTGAGAATGAGA
>JAOZQX010000262.1:2121-3140 GCA_029931995.1 Bacteroidales bacterium | reverse complement strand
AAAATAATTGGTTCATATCGGCTACAGTCCAGTAGCGGCTCAATACGTTTAATCCATTAATACCAAAGGGATCTAATAATATTTTCAGGGTGTCGTTTTGAATATATCCGAATCCTGCAGCAGCAATTCCGTAAACGCCCAGAAAAGCGATTCCGGCAATATAAGTAGAGACCATATTCCGGCTGATAGTTGCCAAACGGAAAAAGATGCTCCCAATGATTAGGGTGTTTGGAATAAAGGTTAATAGTAATGGCCATAAATAAGCCCCTGCTCTAAAAGAGCCGACAAACTTAGGATCAATAAGCATAAACCCAATTTCAAAACCAAGAAACAGGCCAATGAATAATAATAAATTGGCTATAAATCCACCGGTAAATCGTCCAAACAAATAATTGAATTTACTGAGTGGATATGAAAAAACTACTTCGTGAATTCCAGCTTCAAAATCTTTGGCTACGGTACGACCGATGATCATCATGGTAAATAATCCGCCAAAAACACTAAAGCGGGTAATGAACTGAGCAATGATAATAGGAGCGTTAAAATGCTCTTTACCGTGCCCGATACCCATTAAATACGACCCTGTGTCGGTAGTGAGAGTAAATATTAAAATGGGTAATAGAAATATCAAAGCAAAAATATAAAAGGCGGGGCTTTTAATATTTTTCATTAATTCTATGTTTGCTATTTTTCTAAACATGATTTCAGGATTTTAGTTGAGGATTTCATTGTGTTTCGCCAGCGTATGGAAATAAACATCCTCGAGTATTGGCTCTACCTTTTTAAACCCTTCTTCAGGTTTTGTGTCGCTTAGCACTTTAATGAAGTTTTGGCCGCCAAATAAGCGGGAAGAAATCACAAAATATTTGGACGAATATTCATCCATTTCAGTTTTGCTAATTTCTTTTTCCCAGATTCTTCCTTTATAGAAGTCTAAGGATTTTTTTGGGTCTTGCTTTAGCAGAATCTCTCCTTTATTAATAATGGCCATGTTTGAGCAAAGATTGCTCACATCGTCC
>JAOZQX010000262.1:0-2111 GCA_029931995.1 Bacteroidales bacterium | reverse complement strand
ATGTGAGTAGAAAGTATAACTACGATATCTTCCCCGATTTCACTTAAGAGATTGTGAAAACGTCTGCGTTCGTAAGGATCGAGCCCTGCGGTAGGTTCATCAACAATGATCAGTTTTGGATCGCAAAGTAAGGTCTGAGCAATACCAAAACGTTGTTTCATGCCACCGGAAAAGGTGCCAATACGTTGGTTTCTGGCATCCCAGAGGTTTACTTTTTTCAAAAGGTATTCAACAAGCTCTTTACGTTCTTTATTGTCTTTTACACCTTTTAATAAACTGAGTTGATCCAGTAGTTTCCCGGCTCTATCTTTACTATAGAAACCAAATTCCTGAGGCAGGTAGCCTAAGGTTTTTTTGAGTTCCTGATGATTATTACGGGCATCTAATCCGTTGAATGTGATTTCACCTGTATCTGCATATTGCAGGGTTGCAATGGTTCGCATTAAGGTTGATTTTCCGGCGCCATTGGGGCCTAATAGTCCAAACAAGCCTTTGCCAATGCTAAGATTAACATTATTAAGGGCTACAATACCATTTGGATACTTTTTTGAGAGATTCTTAATTTCTAGTTCCATTTTTATTTCATTTTAATTGTTTGCAATATTTGACGCAAAAGTGCTTGTGAATTACGGTTTTAACCAATTTATGTGATGAGTTGAGATATGTTGTGATGAACGGCTGTAATTGTGTGATATTCATCATTTATCACAATAATTTGAAATCGGAATTAAAAAGTGATTATTTTGCAGAATAGATTATTGTATATGAAAAGGTTGAATATTAAGGTGTTTTATTATCCTGTACTGTTTTGGGTGTTTTTTATTTTTATGTTTTTTCTTGCCATTGTTCAGTTTGAGAAGCCTGCTGATGCGTTCAGAATAGCTTGTTTGGTGTCGCTGCCTTTGATTGTACCTGTTCTGATTAATGACTATCTATTTAAAAAGTTTTTACTTAAAAAGAAGGTGCTGGTATATCTGTTTTTGGCTGCTGTTAACATTATTGTATTTGGATATTTTATAGACAAGCTCCAAAAATACATTGAACCGGATGGTAATTCTGAGACTTATGTGTCCATATTCATCTTTATGATGACATATATAGGTATTAAATATATGATTGAAGGAACAAAGCAACAATTTAGGATGAAAGATTTGGAAACTAAGCAGGCTCAGGCCGAATTGAATATGTTAAAATCGCAGGTGAAGCCTCATTTTTTATTTAACTCACTGAATAGTATATATTCCTTGATATTACAGAAGTCGGATCAATCAGGCCCAGCAGTAATGCTTTTGTCCGATTTGATGCGTTACATTCTTGAAAGCAGCAAAAAAAAGTTAGTTCCCTTAAAAGGGGAATTAAGCTTCATTAAAAATTATATTGAACTGGAAAAACTCCGTTTGGGAAATAATTTTAGTTTGGAATACTCTGTTCGTGGCAAGTCTGCAAATCTTTTCATTGCTCCTATGATATTAATTCCTTTTGTCGAAAATGTTTTTAAGCATGGAGTGAGTGCGCAAAGCAAAAACGAATTTGAAATCAAAATAGAACTTGGAAAAGAGGAATTGAAATTTTTTACGTCCAATCAAATTGTTGCAACACAGCATAAGCTCGAAGAAAAGAATGAAAAGACAGGAATAGAGAATGTAAAAAAGAGATTAGCTCTTCTTTATCCTGACGACCACCATTTGGAAATTGACAAAAATGGGGGTAAATTTCAACTTAATTTGCAATTGAAGCTTAAGGTATGATACATACGTTTAAATGCCTGATCGTTGATGATGAACTACTGGCTCAGGATGTTATTGAAAAATACATCGAAACAATGCCAATGCTTAAATTGTCGGGTAAGTGCAAAAATGCCATCGAAGCCATTGGGCATTTGCATGCAAACGAAATTGATTTAATGTTTCTGGATATTAATATGCCGGAAATTAGTGGACTGGAAATGTTAAAAACCCTTCGCAAAGCACCCAAGGTAATTTTAACAACGGCCTATTCTGAATTTGCGCTTGAAAGTTATGATTATGGTGTGATTGATTATTTGTTGAAACCCATTAAACTGGATCGTTTTATCAAAGCAGTGAACCGAGCTTTGGAGGATTTAGGCAAGG
>JAOZQX010000261.1 GCA_029931995.1 Bacteroidales bacterium | reverse complement strand
AGTACTTTTGCGCCATGATTAAAAAGTGGAATATTTTATTACTAATTGTTGTAGTTGCAATGTTTACATCCTGCAGCAAGTATCAGCAAATACTGAATGATAACACTGATGCTGGTTCGAAATTTAGTGCTGCTGTTGATTATTACGAGCAAGAAAAATACTACAAAGCTCTTCGTTTATTTGAAGATTTAAGATCGAGATTTAGAGGTACTCCCAGAGATGAACAATTAAATTATTACATTGCTCATTGCTATTTCAAAGAAAGGAATTATGTATTAGGTAGTTATTACTTTAATAAATTTGCTAAAGATTTTCCACGAAGTGAAAATGCCGAAGAAGCTAAATTTATGGCTGCTTATAGCTATTACATGGACTCACCCAGATTTTCGCTTGATCAAAATACAACGATGGAAGCCATCAAAGAATTTCAGGTTTTTATTGATATGTATCCAGATAGTAAACGGATTCCTGAATGCAATGAATTGTTGGATAACTTAAGAGCAAAGCTTGAGAAGAAAGATTATGAGAATGCCTATCTTTTTTATAAGATTGGCGATTATCAAGCATCTGTAGTTGCTTTAGAGAATGTTTTGGAAGATTATCCTGAAACCGAACAAAAAGAAAATATATTATATACAATTTTTAAAGCGAGATATACTTATGCCAGTAAAAGTATTGAATCAAAGCAAGAGGAACGCTATAAACTTGCTATAGAAGCATATGAAAATTTTATTGAAGAATTTCCTTCAAGTGAGTATTTTGAAGAAGTAAATGATATTTATCAAAAGTCCTTAACCCAAAAATAGATAAGAGAAGATGGATTATAAAAAAGTTAAAACAGATACTACTAGTGTTACCAGAAATAAGAACGATTTCTACGAGCAAACAGGTAATATTTACGAAAGTCTTGTAGTGATGTCTAAAAGAGCTAATCAAATCGGTTTGGAAATTAAGGATGAACTAAATAAAAAAATTGCTGAATTTGCCAGCCCAACCGATAATCTGGAAGAAATATTTGAGAATAGAGAGCAGATAGAGATTGCTAAATATTATGAGCAATTACCAAAAGCTACTTTGATTGCTGTTCATGAGTTTTTGAATGAGCAAATTTATTTCAGAAATCCGGATGCAGAAGAGAAAAACTAATTCTCTCTGGTCTCACAATATGTTAACAGGAAAGAAAATCCTTATTGGAATTACAGGAGGAATTGCTGCATACAAAATTCCTACTTTGGTACGCCTCTTAAAAAAGGCTGGTGCTGAAGTGCAAATTCTGTTCAGTCCGATGGCTCATGAATTTATTACTCCTTTAACACTTTCAACTTTATCAGGAAATCCTGTGTTGACTGACTTTCATAATCCTGAAACAGGGGAGTGGAATAGCCATGTTGAATTAGGAATGTGGGCAGATATATTTTTAGTCGCTCCAGTTACCGCCTCAACCATGGGGAAAATGGTAAATGGTATTGCAGATAATTTATTAGTTACAACTTATCTCTCGGCTAAATGTCCTGTTTTGTTGGCACCTGCCATGGATATGGATATGTACAAGCACCCTTCAACCAAAGCTAATGTTGATAAACTTAAAGAGTTTGGTCATGTCATTATCGAGCCAAAAGAAGGCGAGCTGGCAAGTGGCCTTTGTGGAGAAGGCAGGATGGAAGAACCGGAAGAGATTTTTAAGATTATCCTCGATCAGTTAAAAAAAAAAGCTGAGTTAAAAAATAAAACGGCCTTAATCACCGCCGGACCAACCTACGAAGCTATTGATCCAGTTCGTTTTATTGGAAATCATTCATCGGGTTTGATGGGTTATTCTATAGCTGAAGAATTAGCCTCCAGAGGAGCCAAAGTAATCCTAATCAGTGGGCCTACACATTTAAATATTGAGCACTCAAATATAAAATTGATTAGGGTTGAAAGTGCCGACGAAATGTATGATGTGGCAGTAGAAAATTTTTCAGCAAGTGATGTGGCCATTATGTCTGCAGCTGTTGCCGATTATAAGCCTGTAAAAGCTGCTCCAAAGAAGATTAAGAAAACTACAAAAACTCCTGAAATTAAACTAATTACAACTCCTGATATTTTAGCTGAGCTTGGTAAGCAAAAAACCAAAGATCAATTATTGATTGGTTTTGCTTTAGAAACTGATAATGAATTGGAGAATGCAGGCAAAAAATTGAAAAATAAAAACCTGGATTTCATCGTTCTTAATTCATTAAAAGATAAAGGAGCCGGTTTCAGACATGCTACAAATAAAGTAACGATTATTGATAAAGACCAAAAAATTGAAAAATTTGAGTTGAAGTCGAAGAAAGAAGTGGCTGTTGATATTGTTGATAAGCTTGTTGGTTTACTTGCTTCTTAATACGCATAATTATGAAAAGGATTTTAGGAGTATTTTTTATTTTATTCATCACATTCCAATCTTATTCTCAAGAATTTATTTGCAGCGTTTCAGTTAATTCTTCTCGTGTTGAAGGTACAGATAAAAGAGTGTTCGAAAGTCTGCAAACAAGTTTGAATGAATTTGTAAATAACCGTGTTTGGACAAATTATGAATTTCAGGTAGATGAACGAATCGAATGTTCGATGATGATTACGATTGAAGAACGTATTTCTTCGGATGAGTTTAAAGGAAGAATAAATCTTGCCTTACGACGACCAATTTATAATTCAACTTACAATAGTGTTTTGTTTAACTATATTGATGAAAATATACAATTTCGTTACCTTGAATATCAGTCGTTGGATTTTGTTGAAAACACCTATACTTCTAACCTAACATCAGTCGTTGCATATTATTTATACATTTTTTTAGGAATGGATTTTGATTCATTTTCCTTATACGGAGGAGGCCCATTTTACCAGCGGGCAGAAGCCATCGCAAATGCTGCACAGAATTCGCAATATGGCGGATGGAAAGCGTATGAAAGCACACGAAATCGTTATTGGTTGGTCGAGAATTTCTTGAATCCTTCCTATCGTGATATTAGAAAGTTTTTGTACGAGTATCACCGATTGGGCATGGATGTTTTATCCAATAACACCACAGAAGGACGTGCTCGAATTACTCAAAATTTGGATCTTCTTAAAAATATTTATAACGAACGTCCTAATTTGTTTGTTTTGCAATTAATTTTG
>JAOZQX010000260.1 GCA_029931995.1 Bacteroidales bacterium | reverse complement strand
ATGGAATCTCATGCAATGGTACAATTGGTTGTGGACAAAGATTTTTACCCAACATTAGGAATTGAAATTGTTAAAGGTCAGAATTTCTATCGGGATACTGAAATCATGGAGAGAAATGCAGATATGATAGTAAATGAAGCAATGGTAAAGTTTATGGGTTGGGAAGATCCTATTGGTAAGCGTTCATCCTATGGTAAGGTCATTGGTGTAGTGAAAGATTTTAATTACAATTCTCTTTATACTGATATTAGACCTATGTACAGCTTAAAGCCTTTTCCAGGCTTCATGCCCGAAATTTTAATTATTAATATTTCTGATAAAAACTTCCATGAAACAATGGAATATGTTGAGAATAAATGGAATGAGTTTGCTCCGAATCATCCCTTTAGTTTTTCATTTCTTGATAGAGATATTGCAGAATATTACGAACAAGATCAGCAACAGAAGAAAATTAGTAATATTTTCTCTCTTTTATGTATTCTGATTTCTTGTTTGGGCTTGTTTGGCTTAACTTCTTTTGTAACCATGAAACGAAAAAAAGAGGTAGCCATCAGAAAAACGTACGGTGCAGGAATTAAACAAATAATTTCTACTCTATTTAAGAATATCCTATATCTGATACTTATTGCAAGTGCATTAGCTGCCCCACTGGCTTATTGGATATACACAATTTGGATACAACATTTTGTTTATCATGTGGAAGTAAACTACTTGATTTTTCTATGGACAAGTTTAGGCGCTGTTTTATTAGCATTCATTATATCATTATATCACTATTTGAAAGTTGTGAATGCAAATATTATAGAATCTTTGAGATATGAATAAGAAGTTTGTTTGAAAAAACTGTGAATCGTCATTCTGAATTTAATTCAGAATCTCTGTGTAGTTAGTTTAGAGATTCCGGATCAAGTCCGGAATGACGTATTTTTTTATCTTTTATGTAATCCACATTCTTTGCTTCCGGTATCTTCCCACCACCAACGGCCGGCTCTAATGTCTTCTTCATCCTGAATAGCTCGGGTACAGGGTTGACATCCAATACTGGGGAAACCTTTATCGTGTAGGGTGTTAAAAGGAATGTTGTGCTCTTTGATGTAATTCCAGCATTCCTTGATGTTCCACCGAATCAATGGATTGATTTTAAGCAAACCATTATTCTCATCCCATTCAACAATTTTCATTTCCGAGCGGGTAGGAGATTGTTCACGTCTAAGCCCACAAATCCAAATATCAATATCTTTTAAGGCTCGCTTTAAAGGCTCTAGTTTCCGAACGCCACAACAAAGCTTACGATTGTCAACACTTTCGTAAAACAAATTGATGCCCTTATTATTTACCATCGTTTCTACATCGCCCGAATTGGGGAAATAAACATCGATATTCAATTTATATCTGTGCTGAGTTTTATCCAGTAGCTCGTAGGTTTCAGGGAATAAGCGCCCGGTATCAAGTGTAAAAATCTTAATCTCCTTTTTGAGCAAAGAAATCATATGAGTAATCATTTGATCTTCCACGCCCAGGCTGGTAGCAAATCCTATTTTATTCGGATAATTTGAAATAAAATAGTTTATAATGTCAATGGCATCTTTACCTTCGAGTTTCTTGTTTAGTTTGTCGATTTGAGCTAAATCCATAAAGTTGTATGAGTTATTAAATGCGTGGCAAATTTAATTAAATTTGTTTTAGCAAAATTAAAATAATGAGAGTTCATTTTATTGCCATCGGGGGAGCTGCCATGCACAATCTGGCCATTGCCTTGCATAAAAAAGGATATACGGTAAGTGGTTCGGATGATGAGATATTTGAGCCATCCAAAGGCCGATTACAGAAATATGGATTATTGCCAGAGAATATTGGCTGGAATCCAAAGTCAATTACGCAAGATTTGGATGCTGTAATTCTGGGTATGCATGCCCGAATTGATAATCCGGAATTATTAAAAGCCCAAGAATTAGGATTAAAGATCTATTCCTTTCCCGAATACCTTTATGAGCAATCCAAAGATAAAACGCGGGTGGTAATAGGAGGGAGCCACGGAAAAACAAGCATTACAGCTATGATACTGCACGTACTTAACGAATGCAATATTGAAGCCGATTATATGGTGGGAGCACAGCTGGATGGTTTTGAGGTGATGGTGAAACTATCCGAAACGGCAAAAGTAATGGTGCTGGAAGGGGATGAGTATTTAACCTCTCCGATTGATAGGCGGCCTAAATTTCATGTCTATAAACCAGATATTGCATTGATTTCCGGTATTGCCTGGGATCATATGAATGTATTTCCAACCTTTGAGAATTATGTGGAGCAATTTGAAATTTTTACAAATTTGATTTCAGATCAAGGGAGTTTAGTTTATTGCGAATCTGATAACGAGGTGGCAAAAGTTGCTGCAAAGGCTCAGGCAGGAATACATAAAATCCCTTATAAATTACCTGACTATAAAATTATTGACGGAAGCACTTATATTATAATTGATAGTAAAGAAATCTCTTTAAAAATATTTGGTAAGCATAATCTACAAAACTTAATGGGCGCCATGAATGTGTGTAAATTGTTAGGTGTTGATGAGGAGAGCTTTTATAAAGCAATACAATCTTTTCCCGGTGCTTCACGACGTTTAGAATTGGTTGACAAAAACGACAATTGTTCTATTTATAAAGATTTTGCCCATTCGCCGTCCAAACTTAAAGCCACAGTTGAAGCATTAAAAAATCAATTTCTTGAGCGGGAATTAGTTGCTTGTATGGAACTGCATACTTTTAGTAGTTTAAATGAGGATTTTTTGGTGCAATATGCAAACGCTATGGATGATGCAGATTTTCCCATTGTTTATTTTGACCCCAAAACAGTTGAACATAAAAAGCTTCCTGCTTTAAATGCAGAGAAAGTAAGAGCCGCTTTTAAAAATGAAAAGCTAGAGGTTATAACTAATTCTGAAGACTTATTAGAAAGAATCCTAGACTTTGAGTGGCAGGAGAAAAACCTATTGCTTATGTCTTCCGGTAACTTTGGAGGGATTGATATAGTTAAGTTGGCAAAGGAGATTATAAAATAATTGCTAGCATAACTTCTAAAATCGTTAATCCTTGTTCAGTATTCGTTAATCAAAACACCGAACACCCATTAATGATTGAAGATTTTAGAT
>JAOZQX010000259.1 GCA_029931995.1 Bacteroidales bacterium | reverse complement strand
CTTCATTAATGGCTGTTCCCTGAACCGGAAGCATGTCCGGATTTACAGTGTTCAGAAACATTTTGGCAGCTGCATAATCGGTTGTTATGGGTAATTGGGTATAAGCATGCCCGGCAAAAACAATGATACCAATGCGGTCGCCTTTTAGTTTATCAATTAGTTTTGAGATGGCTTGTTTTGATGCCGATAAACGGTTGGGTTTAATGTCTTGCGCCAACATACTGTTCGATACATCCAGCGCAATTACCAAATCAATTCCTTTACGTTTAGCTTTTTCAATCCTCGACCCAATTTGCGGATTTGCAATGGCTATGATTAAGCTTGCAAAAGCGAGTAAGAAAATTATAAATCTTAAGGTCATTCGACTGGTCGAAACTCTTGGCATTAATTTATTAATCAGATGTTCATCGCCATAGCGATTGATCGCTTTTTTCCTCCAATATGCAGTAAAAACATAGAGCGAAATAAACACTGGCAGTAGCAGCAATGCATACAAAAAATCGATATATTCAAACCTGATCATATTTGTTAAGGTATTGTTTTAAAAATCGTTTTTCTAAAAATAAATTCCAATGCGAGTAAAACAAAAGCCATGAGTGCCAAGGGAAAAAACTCCTCGCTTTTACGACGAAATTCGGTAACATCAATTTTCGATTTTTCAAGCTGATCAATTTCATCATAAATTTCCCGTAGCTTTTGATTACTGGTTGCCCTGAAATATTTCCCATCAGTCAGTTGGGTTACTTCCTGCAAAAGCTCCTCATCAATTTTAACTTCTACTTCACGGTATTCAAGCCCATAAGGTGTTTGTACAGGGTAGGGCGCCATTCCAATGGTCCCTACACCAATGGTATAAATCCTGATTCCATAAAGCTTGGCAATTTCGGCTGCCGAAACAGGATCAATAGAACCGGCATTATTTACTCCATCGGTAAGTAAAATAATTACTTTGCTGATGGCTTCACTTTCTTTTAATCGGTTTACGGCGGTAGCCAAGCCATCGCCAATGGCTGTTCCATCCTGGATCATGCCGCTTTTAATGTCTTTAAAAAGATTTTTTATAACGCTGTGGTCGGTAGTTAGTGGGCATTGTGTAAAAGTTTCGCCACTAAAAATTACCAAACCTATACGATCATTTGGGCGTCCATCAAAAAAATCGGAGGCTACAATCTTAGCCGCTTCCAGTCGGTCGGGTTTTAGGTCTTGTGCCAACATACTTCCCGACACATCCAAGGCCATCACAATGTCGATTCCTTCGATGGAAACATCTTGTTGGCTTGTGCTTGATTGTGGGCGGGCTAAGGCAATAATAAGCAATGCAATGGCAAACAAACGTAAAACAGGTAAGCCAAAATAAAGATATTGTCGAATGCTTTTACGGCTGTTTTCGAACACAGCTGTAGAGGATACCTGTAATTCGGCATTGGCTTTGCGATGATTAAACCAATACCACACGATCATTAATGGGATAACGATCAGCAGGTAAAAGTACTCAGGGTTTGCAAATTCAATATTATTCAACATTTTATTAATCTTTAATTCTCTAAGCTGTTTTCTTCTTCTTTTATTTTCTCGGTTATTTCTTTTTTCTCTTCGGGTTTTTGCATCGTGTTTTTTACAAAACCCTCCATATTTGCGATGTTTGTCTTATTTTCTTCAGGTAGTGGATTCAATTTTGCAAATTTCACCAAATCGGAAGTTGTTAATGTTTCAGAGATCTTAAGATGCAAATTTTTATCAATTTCTTTAATTGGTTTCAACGATTCTTTGATCTCATCAGAGGTCATTTCCATAGCATCTACTTCAAAACGTTCTTCTAAATATATTCTGAAAATATCTGTGAGTTCGGTATAATACTGTTTAAACTTTCCGCCTTGCCAGAGCTTTTTTGTTTTCAAATTCTCTAAATTTTTTAAAGCCGAAATATGAGCAGGTATGCGAGGTTTTGGTTTTACGGTAAAAAGCGTTTTATCTTTTTTACGGAAAAAGAAATAATAAATTGCAAAAGCTACCAAAACAAGGAGTAAAAATCCACCCATCATTGGAATTGCTTCGGCAAATGTATATCCCTGCTCGATAGGATCTTTTATGGCTTTGAATGCTTGAGTAGTGTCAATTTCTAAAGTATTTACCCTTAAAAATAAGGGATTGCTCATGCTTTTATAAAATGTGGTATCTGCCTGATTAACACAGGAAAAATTAAATCCGGGTATTTCATAAAATCCGGTGTCAAAAGAAGTAATGATTAAATCCTGAATGTAAGAAATAAGATCGCCCTCATAAGCAAGTGTGTCGATAGGGTGGAGGTTCAGGAGTTCGATGCCGGGTGAAAATTCTTCGCTAAATGTTGGCCAGCTGATTTTTGTGTTTTTATTGGTTTTAACTTCTAAGCGCAATGTAAGTTGATCGCCAATTAAAATGGTGTCTTTTTCGATAGTGGCAACAGACTTAGCTTTTTGTCCCCACACAAAAATTGGGGTCAATGAAGCAATAAATAATATGATAAAAATATTTTTTCTCATCCTTTGTTAACGTCTTGATTCCCGTTTCTTAAACATATTTATCAGCGGCTTAACATAATCCTGGTCCGTTCTGACTTTTGCTACATCTACACCACTTTTCAGGAAAGTTTCAGTCAGGCGTTTTTCCATTCGTAAACCATTCATTTTGAATTCGTGGCGTACCCTTTCGCTTGAGGTATCTACCCACATTTGTTTGCCGGTTTCGGCATTTTTCATCTTAACCAAACCTACATTCGGAAGTTTATATTCGCGTTCATCAAAAATTTGAACAGCAATTAAATCGTGTTTCCGATTGGCAATTTTCAAGGCATCCTCAAAACCTTCGTCCATAAAATCGGAGATCAAAAAAGCAGAGCAACGTTTTTTTATGACGTTTGTTAAATAGCGTAATGCTTCCGAAATATTTGTTTCCCTGTTCTCGGGTTTAAAATCTATCAGTTCGCGTATAATTCTCAGAATATGGCTTGTTCCTTTTTTAGGAGGAATGAATTTTTCAATTTTATTGCTAAAAAAAATCACCCCAACTTTGTCGTTATTATGAATGGCCGAAAAAGCAAGTACAGCCGCAATCTCAGTAATCTGGTCTTCCTTTAGTTGTTTGCGTGTTCCGAATTCGTTTGAGCCGCTAAC
>JAOZQX010000258.1 GCA_029931995.1 Bacteroidales bacterium | reverse complement strand
CAAATTTCTTGCTGTTTACTGTATTTCCAAGGGCATTTTTCGAGGCACAAACAATATCGCCCAAACGATCTGCATGAGTGTCGATCGGTTTAAACATAAAATTCAATACGTTTTTATTAAGCTGAAAATTACCTCCTGCACTGGTTGCACGGGTTGTTGTAAAAAGGGCAATTCCTCCACCGTTTGGGTTTGTTAATACAAACTCTCCCGCCGATTTTCTTTCAGGATCATCTAAGCGGGTGAACTCACAAGTGGCAGTTATAAATACGGGTAAACGGTCGTAATTATCCCAACTATTGATATTTGTTAATTCGAGTACACGCTCATGTGCCCAGCCGGTTTCGGCACCATGGCCAATATAATTAACAAGCAAAGCTCCTTGCTCAACACTTTGATCGATAGCCTCTGTAACTGCAGGATAGCGCTCTCCTCCGGGAGTAGATTCCTGAGGATAGGCATCAAAATAAATTTTATCAATATTTACGGTTGGACATAAACTTTCTATATCAGAGGCAATTAATTCTGAGTCTCGAATATAGGCGTTGTAATCCTGGTCATCGGCAACCAAGCATATTTCATTTCTCCAACTTCCCAAAACTTCAGGAGTATTGCTTGCATAATGCAAAATTTTATCAACCACTGTTCGAGCTTCCTCAAGCGAAACAACTGGCAATCGGCCAATACCAATATCTAATGCTCCGCTTAAATTCACCCCTTCATAATTGTCAAGCAATCCAAAATAATCATCCGACATAAAAGACTGCCCAATGTCAACTCCATTAATTGATTCCCAAGTAGGCACATAATTATTATTCCCCTCAATTTTGTCTTTATAATCAAATGAAGCATCGCCAAATAAAAGCAAATAGCGGGGTTCTTCACCTGTATTTGCTTTATCATATTGATGTTTTATAAAATTCCGGATGGCACTAATATCGGGAGCTCCCGATGAAAACTCATTGTATATTTTTTGAGGTTCAACAATGCAATAAGACAAACCATCCTGCTGGGCGTGAAAATCGGCTAATCGTTGTGCTTCAGTTCTAAATTCAGGCGGAGAAATAATAATTAAATCACTGACCGGTATCGCATGATAATTTTGATTTGGAAACGGCCCAACAACTTCCGGGACTAAAAATGATTGCGCGTCAAAAAGAAAAAACTCTCTCAATTCTGTATCATTTTTTACAAACGAAAGCACAGTTCCATTTCGCTGAAATTCCTGTGCTTTCACATTCAAAGGATCACTTACATCCCATAAGGAATTGGCATCAGATTGCATGTCCACTTCAAATTTGGCAACCTCAAGCGAATTAATAAATTCTGTATTCCGAAATGCCATTTGGCCTCCATTATAAATGAGACCTCTCCATGCAGTTAGCTCAATAAAATTTAACCATCCTATCGAAGATAAATTGGGTTTAGCATATTGCAAATTAACCGTTAAATCATCCTGATTAGGAGAAAAATTAAAACTATTGTTTCGGCTGCGTGCATAAGGAGGATACGAAAATGAAAAGTTAATTTCTGAAACAGATATTACTCCCTCATTTACCCCATTGATGGCCAACTCAAAATTGCTATTTGCAGACGAACGAGCTGCGACATCTATCTTAATTACGGCTTTTTTTCCCGTTTCTATATTTGGGAAACTAAAATTGAAATTTTGGTTTGTATTTCCATCAAAAGTTTCGCCATACCAAGTTCGCCCCGAGTTAATCAAATTCAGCAGATCAAGTTCATGAAATTGATGGTCAATGAAATCATTGATTGTTACCGTTGGACTTGTCAAAGAAGATATTTGTTGCTGAATTCTTTTGCCAGCACCTAAATCAGCCGTAATAAAATAATAAGTATAGTCTGAATAAACATTGAATGAATGGTTAAACGTTTGGCTTCCATTATTATATTCCCATCGGTGAGGTGATTGTCCGTAAAAGAAGATGTAATCATCTTGGTCAAAACTACCATCATCTTCACCAATTACCATAATCGCATTTTCTCGCGGATCGTCATACTGAGTATCGGCATTATACTCAGGCAACATTCCCCCACCATTTCCATAAACTCTTAAATCTCGCGGGTCAATCTCATCAGGACTTAATCCCAATTCTACAAGTTTGTTATAATCAATTTTATAAATTCCTTCTTCCTGTATCCTAATTTCATACCAAGACCCGCTCGATAAAATTGAATTTTCGGAATTTTTAAAGGGTGCCGATTTTTCATTCTTAGCAGCTTCAAATTGGATATCGAAATCGAAAGAAAGCAAACGCTCAATTTTTGCCGTTTCGGGATGAAACTTCAAGGGAACAAATGACACGAGCAGGAAAGCTTTCTTTCGTTCATAAATAATCTTAGCAGAAATTTTAATTTCGGAGGCAAGCAAGGTTTTCAGGTCTGTTCCAACCAATGAATCAGCAATAATCTCAAAGCGGGAATTTATCAGTGAAACTTTTGGATTTGAAAGCTCAACAGGCAAAGGGATTTTTTCCAAATAAACAGGAAGCTTATCTGATTCAGGCAAAAAGACCGCATTTTCAAAAGTCAAAAGTTTTTGGTTGTTTTCAATAGCCAGCTCATCCCATACGATATTCCGAGATGTCTCAGCGAAAGATTTTCCGCCAAACCAAAAAACAAAAACAAGTAAAAAAATATATTTGAGATTCATTTTAATCACTCCTGTAAAAGCTAATCCTATTAATTTTTACAAATATAATAGCAATTTCATTCAATAAGAACAATTCTAAATTTTAACGAAATCGGGTTACAAATATTACGATTTAGAGATAAAAACAAAAAACTGACACCAAATTAAAAATTGTTCGTATAATTGTATAAGCCAATTTGCGGGCATTTATCCGTATGATAATTTTAATTTTTAAAACAATAAATTAGCTGTTTTAGAGTTATAAAAACGAAACGCACAAAATATTCAAAACGAAATGATTAAATACAACAAAATCTATCATTTGCTTACATTATTGCTGGCAATTGTCATTTTATCATCTTGCAATAAGATTTTCAAAGGTAAATCTTTGCAAGCAAATAGCAGTCATAGTACGGGTTGGGAATATAACAATCCTGAAAATGGAGGTTTCGAAGTTTCGGATGTTACAGAACAGGAAACTGGCCCTGGTTTAATACTTGTTGAAGGA
>JAOZQX010000257.1 GCA_029931995.1 Bacteroidales bacterium | reverse complement strand
TCTTCCATTATGTCATTAAATTCGAGAACGGATTTAGAAGAGGAGCGCCGTTTATTTTATGTGTCGGTAACCCGTGCCGAAAAACAGCTCTATTTATCCTATGCCGAAAATCGTTATAAATGGGGGAATTTAACTATTTGTGAACCCAGCCGTTTTTTAGAAGAGGTAGATGATAAATTTATTGATCGTCCGCAACGAGCTACTATATTTAAATCAAAATTAAATACGGAAGGACCTCAACAAAAAACCGGATTCCGGAAAAAAACACCATCTAAATCTAATAAAACAACGCCCCCACCAATCTTCCAAAAAAACTTAAAAAAGATTGGGACAGCCACAAATAATGCTGCTTTTGCATCCGATCCAAAAATCATCGAAAAACTGCAAACAGGCATGGAAGTAGAACATGCCAAATTTGGAAAAGGTAAAGTTGTAAACTTAGAAGGAGATGGTCCTAACAAAAAAGCAACTGTATTTTTCCCCACAGTAGGACAAAAACAACTTTTGTTAAAATTTGCAAAACTTAAGATTTTATAAAAAAATACGTATATTTGCAGCCTTATTACCTGTGTGAAAATAATTTAAGACTTCAGATAATTTATTGCCTAATAATAATTTTAGATATTCGCAGAAATAAAGAATTATAAAGATGGAATATAACACAACAAGAAATGAATTGGTGATTTCGCAGTATGGAAGAAATATTCAAAAAATGATTGAATACACCCTTACTATGGAAGACAGGGTGAAACGAACAAAATCGTCTTTCCTTATTGTAGATGTGATGGGGCAAATGCATCCTCAGGTTAAAGACACCGTTGATTTCAAACAAAAATTATGGGATCATTTACATATCATTTCAGATTTGAAATTGGATGTTGACTCCCCTTATCCCATTCCAACCAAACAAGCATTAGAAGCTAAACCTGAGCGTGTTCCTTATCAGGAAAATAATATCAAATTCAGGCAGTACGGAAAAAACCTTCAACGAATTATTGACAAAGCAATTGAGTTGGAAGATGGCAAAGAAAAAGACGCCTTTGTTAAAACAATTGCAAACCACCTAAAAAAATCTTACCTAAACTGGAATCGTGATTCTGTTAATGACGAACTCATTTTCGAACATTTAGAATTGCTTTCGGAAGGTAAACTTAAAATGCCTGCTAATGCACGCTTATTAAATACTAGCGATATTTTATCAAGAGGTAGCAGTAATAGCAGTAACATTCCGAGAAAGAGAAAATTCGTTAAGAGACCCAAGGATAAAAATGGTCCTTATAGAAAACACGGTTCACATTAACCCCAAAACTATATCCGGTGAGTTCTTTCGAAATTATTGGCGACCAAAAACTTAAAGGTGAAATTACACCTCAGGGGGCGAAAAACGAAGCCCTGCAAGTTATTTGTGCCACGCTACTAAGCCCAGAAAAGATTATAATTTCAAACATTCCCGATATCAGGGATGTAAATAAATTAATTGATTTACTTACCCAACTTGGTGTTGATGTAAAAAAATTAGCAGCCGACACCTACAGCTTTGAAGCCAAGAACATTGATCTGAACTATCTAAAAACTGATGATTTCCGTTTGAAAGCCTCCAGCCTACGTGGCTCAATTATGATTATGGGTCCCTTAGTAGCACGTTTTGGGAAAGGATTTATTCCGCAACCAGGTGGAGATAAAATTGGTCGCCGCCGTTTAGACACCCACTTTGTTGGTTTGCAAAAATTAGGTGCAAAATTCACCTATAAAGCCACCGAAAAATATTATCAAATTGAAGCCGAAAAACTTCAGGGAACTTATATGCTTTTGGATGAAGCTTCGGTTACAGGTACCGCAAATATACTAATGGCAGCAACACTTGCCAAAGGACACACAACAATTTTTAATGCAGCTTGCGAACCTTACCTGCTCCAACTTTGCAAAATGTTAATTAGGATGGGAGCTAAAATACAGGGTATTGGTTCAAATCTTTTAATTATTGATGGGGTTGAGAGTTTGGGTGGCTGCGAACACCGTATGATAGCTGACATGATTGAGGTAGGAAGTTTTATTGGAATGGCTGCCATGACCCAGTCGGCTATTACAATTAAGGATGTAAATTATGATGCTTTGGGACTCATCCCCGAAGTTTTCAAAAGAATGGGAATTCAGGTAGAGGCTAAAGGAAATGATCTTTACATCCCTGAACAAAATGAATACGAAGTTGAGACTTTTATTGATGGCTCCATCATGACTATAGCCGATGCTCCATGGCCTGGCTTTACACCTGATTTGATTAGTATCATGCTGGTTGTTGCCACTCAGGCAAAAGGAAGCGTTTTGATTCATCAAAAAATGTTTGAAAGCCGCTTATTTTTTGTCGATAAACTCATCGACATGGGTGCACAAATTATTTTATGCGACCCTCACAGAGCTACAGTTATCGGTCTAAACAAAAAATATCCGCTTCGCGGAATCTCAATGACTTCGCCCGATATCAGAGCGGGAGTTGCATTATTAATTGCTGCTCTTTCTGCTGAAGGCACAAGTATCATCGACAATATTGAGCAAATTGACCGCGGGTATCAAAATATTGATGAACGGCTCAGAAATCTGGGAGCCAAAATTAAACGTATAGACTAATTTCCCTCTAAATAATTTTAAAAAATTATGACAATTTGTCTCAATACACGAATTGGCAAATAATTTGTTATGCAGAAATGGGTTAATTACTAACAATTAATTATTGTTTGAATAAAATGACAAAAGAAACGGTAAATAAAAAAGAAGAGAAAATCATAAAAGACGTTGAAGCTACGGATAACGAGCAAAGCAAAGCTCAAAAAACGGCCAAAGATGTAAAAAAAGAATCTTCTACCAAAAAGAAAAAGATTCGCAAAGCAAAAAAAACGGCTACTGAACTAGTTGAAGACGAAAAAGCCAAATATGCCGAATTAAATGACAAATACATACGTCTGTTTTCCGAATTTGACAATTTCCGCAAAAGGAGCATAAAAGAACGATTAGAATTAACCAAATCAGCATCTCAAGATGTTATCATATCAATACTCCCTGTAATTGATGATTTTGAAAGAGCCATTCAGGCTTTTGAAGACACAAAAGCAGAAAGTTTGAAAGAAGGAATAAACTTGATTTACAATAAATTTAAATCAACCTTAAAA
>JAOZQX010000256.1 GCA_029931995.1 Bacteroidales bacterium | reverse complement strand
TTTTAATTTAGAAATGTTTTAAATAGATAAATATTTTTTATCTTTGCAAAAATTAATGGAAAACATCAATCACTAAAAAAATAAAAAATGTCAGTATTAGTAGGAAAAAAAGCTCCTTTATTTGAAACAGATGCAGTTGTTAACGGTGGCGAATTTGTTGAAAAATTCTCACTTGAACAATTCATTGGAAAAAAACATGTAATCTTTTTCTTTTATCCACTAGATTTCACTTTCGTTTGTCCAACCGAGATCATTGCATTTCAAGACAAAATTGAAGAATTTAATAAAAGAAACGTGGCCGTTATTGGTTGCTCAATCGACTCAAAATTCTCGCACTGGGCTTGGTTAAACACCGAAAAAAATCAAGGCGGAATAAAAGGTGTTAAATTCCCATTGGTTTCAGACCTTTCAAAAACAATTGCCGAAAACTATGACGTTTTAGCCGGCGAATATGACTATAACGAAGAAGGCGAATTGGAATTTGAGGGCGATGCCGTTGCTTATCGTGGATTATTCTTGATCGACAAACAAGGCGTTGTACGCCATCAGGTTGTAAACGACCTTCCACTCGGAAGAAGCGTTGACGAAGCATTACGTATGGTTGATGCCTTACAGTTTTTCGAAGATAATGGTGAAGTTTGTCCGGCCGATTGGCACAAAGGAGACGAAGGAATGAAAGCAACTGCAGAAGGTGTTGCTAATTACCTTAGCAAATAAATTATTCAAACTTATTTTTATATTGAACCCTCTCGCCTGTAGCGAGGGGGTTTTTTATTTATAACTTTTTATTAAGGTTATGCCAAAGCCTGTTTGAGAAATCGGCAACAGCTGAATATTATGTTTTTCCAATGAATTATTGAATATGCACTTTCCAATAGCATAACCCAACACGGCTCCAACAAATACATCCGAAGCCCAATGCTTATCATCATTGATCCGAGATAATCCTACTAAACCTGCAACTGAATATGAAGCAATACCAACCCAGAGTTTATCTTTATATGCCGAAGACACATAAGAGGCCAAAGCAAACGAAACAAGAGTGTGTCCCGAAGGAAATGCAGTATAATCCGAATCCCCGAAAGGCCCTTCCCAAAGTCTTGGATTCGCTTCCAAATCGTGATATGGTCGGTGGCGTTTTGTAAGATGTTTTAAAACCGTAACAAAAGCTGCACTCAACACAAAAGTTTTCACTCCGTTTAGTACAACAATCTTTGATTTTGAATCCTGATGGATTTCCCCATATAAATAAAGTAAGCCAAACAGGGGTATTGAATATGGTCCATTGCCGAATGGCTCAATAAAGTTTTTAGAAAAATTATTGGTAAAAGACGAACGATTTTTTTGAAAAAAACTTCGGATGTCATCATCAAAAATGTAGATCAAAGTTCCAACAGCTACTGTTGACCCGGCTAGCATCCAATCCTTTTTATTCCAATGAAAAGGGCCGCTTGTAATATCTATCCCATCGCTCAAATAAGAGCCAAAATAGGCTCCGGCAGATTCGTACTCTTTCAATTGCACCGTATCAGGGGAATACTGAGCATTCATTGAGATTCCTGAGAATAAGAATAATAACGAAAGAAAAGATATGAACCCTTTTTTGATCATTTTTTTTCCATTTGTTTAGCTTCTTCCCAAAATACATCCATTTCCTTGAGGGTCATTTCATGTAGGGGTTTTCCTTTTTCTTTGGCTTTTCCCTCTAAATATTTAAAACGGCTTTGAAATTTACGGTTGGTACGTTCTAAAGCATCTTCCGGATTAATATCTAAAAATCGGGAGTAATTAACCAAAGCAAAAAACAAATCGCCCAATTCGTCTTCCATCTTATCTTTATTTCTGCCATCATCCACCTCTTTTTTTAATTCGGTGAGTTCTTCTATCACTTTATCCCAAACCTGATGAGCTGCTTCCCAATCAAAGCCAACCCCACTGGCTTTTTCCTGCATTCGAACAGCTTTAACTAAAGGCGGTAACGAAATCGGAACACCCTCCAATACCGATTCTTTTCCTTCTTTTAATTTCAATTTTTCCCAATTATCTTTTACATCCTTGGCGTCCTTAACCTCAACATCGCCATAAATATGCGGATGGCGATAAATTAGTTTTTCGGAAATAGATTCCAGCACATCTTTTATATCAAAAACTTTTTGTTCTGATCCAATTTTTGCATAAAAAACCAAGTGAAGCATCAAATCGCCAAGTTCCTTTTTAATGCCATCCATATCTTTTTCAAGTATGGCATCCGAAAGCTCGTATGTTTCTTCAATGGTAAGGTAACGAAGGCTTTCGAGGGTTTGTTTTTCATCCCACGGACACTTTGCCCGTAGTTCATCCATAATATCCAGTAAGCGCTTGAACGCCACTAATCGTTCATCCATAACAGTCAAATTCTTTAAAACAAAGGTAGCGATTTAAGCTTGACCTTAAATAGGTTAAATGAGTACTTTTTTCAAGCTCGATTAATTATAATATTTATACCCTAAAGATAAAAAGTCCCACCAAATGGCAGGACTTTTAAATATTAATGTTTTAACAATTCTAGTATGCTTTCGCAAAAACCACTCTTTCTTTCGAGGGTTTGCCTGAAAATATACACTTTCCGTCTTCCTGTGGGTTATTCAACGGAATGGTGCGTATGGTAGCCTTTGTTTCTTCCTTAATTTTATCTTCGGTTTCGCGGGTACCATCCCAATGAGCCATCACAAATCCACCGGCTTCAATTTTTTCTTTAAAGTCTTCCCAGCTATCCACTGTATAAGTATGATCTTCTCTAAATTTGTGTGCTTTATTAAATAAATTATCTTGGATTTCATCCAATAATTTTTCTATCACATTTTCAATACCCTCTATTGGAAGAATCTCTTTTTCAAGAGTATCTCTTCGAGCAATTTCAATAGTGCCATTTTCCATATCGCGAGGACCCATTGCTAAACGTACAGGTACTCCTTTAAACTCATATTCTGAGAATTTCCAACCGGGCTTATAAGTATCGCGATCATCAAATTTCACGCTAATTCCTTTGGCTTCCAATGCAGCTCTTATGGTATTGACTTTTTCAGAAATTTGTTTCAACTGTTCTTCCGTTTTATAAATTGGAACAATAGCCACCTGAATTGGAGCTAATTTTGGAGGTAAAACCAAACCTTTATCATCAGAGTGAGCA
>JAOZQX010000255.1 GCA_029931995.1 Bacteroidales bacterium | reverse complement strand
TAGTTAAACAATGCCTTATTGATTTTATTCACAGGGATAATTAAAATGGTGAACACACTTGTTATACATAAAAAAGACAAGTCACTTGCGGGTGATTTTCGCTTACCATATTCAAAAAGTGAAAGCAATCGTGCATTGATTATTAAGGCCCTGAAAGATCAAAATATAACTATCCATAACTTGTCTGAAGCTGACGACACACTCCATTTAAATAAATGCTTAAGGCTAATTAATACCTGCGGTGTTTCAGGTTTACCAATGATTGTGGATGTAAGAAATACGGGTACATCCATGCGTTTTTTAACAGCTTATTTGGCTGTTCTTAAAGGGAAATGGTTACTTACAGGTTGCCAACGTATGCAAGAGCGGCCAATTCTATTCTTAGTAAATGCATTGAAACAGATGGGGGCTGACATAAGCTATACGAATAAATCCGGCTTTCCGCCCATTCTAATTTCCGGAAAAGAACTTCAAGGAGGAACACTCAGTATGGATGCCAGTGTTAGCAGTCAGTTTATTACAGCTTTATTATTAATAGCCCCAACTTTGCCTCGTGGCTTGAGGCTTCAATTAAAAGGCGACTTTGTTTCGAAGCCTTATGTAATGATGACCATTTTTATGTTAAGGGATTTTGGTATTGATGTAGAATATGAAAATGATGAAATAGTAGTGCCATCTCAGGAATTTAAAGAAGATCATTTTGAGATTAATCCTGATTGGTCGGCAGCTTCCTACGCATATGAATTGTTAGCATTGAGCGAAGCAGGAAGTTTATTTATCCCGAAATTAAAGCGGAAGAGTCTTCAGGGCGACAATATTTTACCTGATATTTTTTCTGATTTAGGTGTGGAATCTCATTTTACTCCCGATGGTTTAAAAATTAGCAAAACAATAAAAGTTGTTGATTTTTTAGAATATGATTTTGTTAATTGTCCTGATTTAGCCCAAACAGTTTTAGCTACCTGTGTGGGCTTGGGTATTGAGGGACGATTTAAAGGTTTACAAAATCTTAAGATAAAAGAGACGAATCGCATCGAAAAAATGGATTTGGAATTTAGCCCTTTCGGTTTTGGCTTAAAAGAGATTGGCAATGAATGGCTTTTGAAAAAAACATCTGCTAAAGTTGATTTCACAAAAATTAATCATATTTTTAAAACATATGGCGACCATCGGATTGCCATGTCTTTAGCTCCCTTGGTGCTAAAAACAGGACGTTTGCAGATTGAGAATCCTGATGTGGTTGTTAAATCTTTTCCAAAGTTTTGGAAAGAATTAGAAAATTTAGGTTTCGAATTAAAAAAGAATTAGACACATTTCATACCTTTGCAATGTAGAAATTTTTGAATATGACTGTTGATATTTTTATCCCTTGCTTTATTGACCAGCTTTACCCGCAAACGGCTTTTAATATGGTGAAGATTTTAGAGAAACTTGGTCACAAGGTTCACTACAATACAAATCAAACCTGTTGCGGTCAAATGGCTTTTAATGGTGGTTTCTGGGATGAAGCAAAAGCTATGGGCGAAAAATTCATAAAGGATTTTCCGAACAATCGTCCGGTCGTTGGGCCAACAGCCTCTTGTGTCGGGATGGTTCGCAACTATTATTCTGAACTTTTTAATAACACCTCCCTGCATATTGAATGTAGGCGTTTGCAAAAAAACATGTTTGAATTTACCGAGTTTTTGGTTAAAGAATTAAAAGTAACAGATATTGGTGCCACTTTCGAAGCAAAGGTTACTTACCATGATTCCTGTGCGGCATTACGCGAAATTGGAATAAAAGAAGAACCTCGAATGCTATTACAAAATGTAAAGGGTTTGGAATTAGTGGAAATGAAAGATACCGATACATGCTGTGGTTTTGGCGGTACTTTTTCGGTAAAACACGAAGCTATTTCAACAGCCATGGCCGAGCAAAAAGTTAAGAATGCGATGGAAACCGGTGCTGAATATATTGTCTCTACCGATCTTAGTTGTTTAATGCATCAAGAAGGTTATATCAAAAAACATAAATTACCCATTAAAATTATGCACTTAATTGATGTGCTTGCCAGTGGTTGGTAATCATTTTAATAGTTCTTCCAGTTCTAACATCCCGTCAGGGCGAGCAATTACAATCTTATTTTCGTTTAATAAAAATAAATTAGGAGTTACATATACTCCATAATCGATAGCCGATTTTGTATTCCAACCTTTAAAATCACATTCGTTGATCCAATCAAAATTGATAAAATTTCCAGCTCTTGTTTGTGATCATCATAAAAGCTTTTAAGTTCGGGCAATAAATCATTGCAATGCTGACACCAACTGGCATAAAATACAATGAGTGTGAATTTCTTTTTTATGGCAGATAGTTTTGTGTTCTCCATGATTATTTCGGGTACCTTATTTCCGGGTGCAAGTTTTTTCAGAGTTTCGATCCGGTGTTTTAAATTCTCATTTTCACAATCTTCATCAACGATCGATTGAGATGCAATATGCGTCATCACTTTTGTAAATCCAAATTGATCGAAACCACCGATTAAATATTCAATAGCGAATTCATAAATTTTTCGGTTCGGTCGCATAGCCGGAAGAATGATATCAACAGCCTTAATAAACTCTTCTTCCATTTGAGATTTATTCAATTTAGCATCCTGATAGAGAGACAGGTAGGATAAAATATTTGATGTTAAAACACTGCTATGCAAAAGTGCTGTATCGCTAAAATCTTTTCCGTCAAAGAAATGTTGTTTTGCAAATATTTTTTGCTGTTTGAGGTTTTGTGTGGGATCAAGGTTAGGGCGGCGGTCGATTGCAATTAATTTTGCAGCAAAAGTTTCAGGATTATTTTTAATAATTTTATCGATATGCCGATCTAGCGAATCTTGAATGTTTGTGAACTCTGTAAGAAGAGTTGGGAAGAAAGGATCGCTTATTGGATAATAGCTAATAAGCGGCTGGAGTAATTCAATACGGTACTGACCGTAATTTCTTTTCTGAATGTAATCTAGATAAATCTTATTTTCAGCCGATTCGTTAAAAGTCAAATTGTTAAATGGGTCGGAAATATGTGTGCTGAGATCAATGTTTTCTTTATTCAGGATAATATCCAAATATTTTTCTTTGCTAATACCGAGTCGATACAAACCTTTTGGAATGTTGGGTTTAAGCTCGAATATAAATTTCCCG
>JAOZQX010000254.1 GCA_029931995.1 Bacteroidales bacterium | reverse complement strand
AACGACCTGTATCTAAAATACCAGCCATTCCAAATACTTTACTTGAGTGTTTATTAGCTACTTTGTAAGCTGCATACGTCATTACATCCAAAGGATTTGAAACAATAATGATGATTGCTTCGGGTGAGTATTTGACAACTTTTTCGGTAACTTCTTTTACGATGCCTGCGTTTGTTTTAATCAAATCGTCGCGAGACATACCGGGCTTACGAGGCAATCCTGAGGTGATTACAACAATTCCCGAACCTTTTGTTTTTAGGTAATCGTTGGTTGAGCCAACAACTCGTGTGCTAAAATTATTAATAGAGGAAGTTTGCCAAATATCAAGGGCTTTCCCTTCGGCTACACCTTCTTTAATATCCAATAAAATAACTTCTCTGGCTAAATCTTTATGTGCAATAACATTGGCACAAGTAGCACCTACATTTCCGGCGCCAACAACGGTAATTTTCTTCATATCTTAAAATTTATGAGTTATTTTTTAGTTGATTTCTTTAATGAAAATTGCAAATGACTAGCGCAAATATAAGAAAGCCTGATTGTTATAAAAATAACAGAAAGGAATATGGATTCGTAATGAGTTATTTTTTTTTGTTTCTAAATTAGTGGGTATAGTTGAAATAAAAAAGGCAACCCGAAAGGGTTGCCTTTTTATCGTATTAAATGGGTTATTTTATTTACAATCGTTTCCGTTTTCTCTGTTCACAACACATTGTGCATCAATAACAGAAATCATTACCATATTTACAATATCAGAAACACTACTTCCCATATTCAGTACGTGAACTGATTTATTCATTCCGTTAATGACCGGGCCAATTACTTCATAATTTCCCATCTCCTGCATTAATTTATAAGCTATGTTTCCGGCAGTTAGATAAGGGAATATAAGCACATTGGCAGCCCCACCTTTCAATTTTGAGAAAGGGAAGTTTTCATCAATCATCTCTGCATTGAGAGCAACATTGGCTTGCATTTCTCCATCCACAATTAAATCAGGATGATTTTCATGTAATTTAGCTACTGCTTCGCGTTGTTTCGTAGGTATATTACCTCTGTTTGAGCCAAAATTTGAGTAGGACAAGAAAGCTATCCGCGGTTTAATTTTGAATTGTTCAACAGCAAAAGTGGTTTGTAATGTAATTCCAACAAGCTCATCAATATCTGGATTTTTATTAACCGTACAATCTGCAAAGAAAATAGGACCTTTTTTTGTGTTAATGATATACATTCCTGATACCAAATCAGTATCTGGTTTCATTCCAATAATTTCTAAAGCTGGTTTTAATGTATCAGGGTAATTTCTAGTTAATCCTGAAATCATGGCATCGGCTTGTCCTGTTTCTACAAGCATCGGGCTGTAATAGTTTCGATGCTGCATCATGTCTTTGGCGGCTGTTAAAGTAACACCCCTTCTTTTACGTTTATTATAAAGAACCTCTGCAAATTCATGTCGCCGTGTTTTCTCCTCGTCAGATTTAGGGTCAATGATTTCAACGTCACCCAATTCAAGGTCATTGATTTCAATTAAATCTCTAATTACTTCTTTGTTTCCAAGTAATATTGGGATAGCAATTTTTTCATTTAAGGCAATTTCAGCTGCCTTCAGAATTTTGTAGTTTTCTGCTTCAGCAAAAACAACACGTTTTGGATCATTTTTCGAGCGGGTTTTTATTTGGCGGAGTAAAGGATTGCTGATTCCTAAACGCTTTCTTAATTCATCGCGATAAGCATCCCAATCTTCGATTGGTTTACGGGCAACACCGCTATCCATTGCAGCTTTTGCAACGGCTGGGGCAATGTGCTCAATTAAGCGTGGATCGGTAGGTTTTGGAATTATATATTTTTTCCCAAACTTCAGGTTTGTAGTTGAATAAGCAATATTTACTTCTTCCGGAACTGGTAATTTAGCTAAATCTGCTAAGGCTTTTGAAGCGGCCAGTTTCATCTCTTCATTAATGCTTGTAGCACGTACGTCTAGTGCACCTCTGAATATAAATGGAAATCCTAAAACATTATTGATTTGGTTAGGAAAATCTGAACGTCCGGTACCCATGATCACATCTTTACGGGTTGCAACGGCATCTTCATACATGATCTCAGGAACAGGGTTTGCACATGCAAAAACAATGGGATCTTTAGCCATTGTCATAAGCATTTCAGGGGTCATAACACCCGCCACTGATAAGCCTAGGAAAACATCGGCTCCTTTAATGGCTTCTTCTAAGGTATGAACATTTTTTGTGGTTGCAAATTGAGCTTTGGTTTCATTCATATCCTTGCGATCAACGTGTAGTACACCGCGAGAATCAAGCATAACAAGATTTTCGGGTTTTACACCCATAGCAAGATATAGTTTAGAACAAGAAACAGCTGAGGCACCAGCTCCATTTACTACAACTTTTATTTTTTCAATTTTCTTTTTATTGATTTTGATGGCATTCAACAATCCTGCTGAAGTGATGATGGCAGTTCCATGCTGATCATCGTGCATAACAGGGATGTCAAGTGCAGCTTTAATTCTTTCTTCGATCTCGAAACATTCGGGAGCTTTAATATCTTCCAGGTTGATGCCACCAAAGGTAGGTGCAATGTTAACCACGGTATCAACAAATTTATCAATGTCTTTAACATCAACTTCAATATCAAACACATCGATATCGGCAAAAATTTTGAAAAGTAATCCTTTTCCTTCCATTACTGGTTTTCCAGCTTCGGCTCCGATATCACCTAAACCGAGTACAGCTGTACCATTTGAGATTACAGCTACAAGATTTCCTTTGGCAGTGTATTTATATACATCTTCTGGGTTGTCTTTAATCGCCAGACAAGGATCGGCAACTCCCGGGCTGTATGCCAATGAAAGGTCTCTTTGGGTTGAATAAGGTTTGGTTGGGATGACTTCAATTTTACCAGGACGGCCTTCCGAATGATAAATAAAAGCGTCTTTTCTGAATAAATTGTCCATTACTTAATGTTTTATTGTGAATTGATTAACAAAAGATCGGCACAAATTTAAGAATATAATTTTTCCTAGAAACCTTTCCTGCTAAATTATTTTGAATATAAATTATTTGATGATTTTTAAAGTCTTTTTTTAGTTTAAATTTGCGTTCGGTGAAAAGGGAAAACAGATACAATTAAATTAGTATTTTTGTTTTTGTCATAGATGTAAAATAATCACCTAATT
>JAOZQX010000253.1 GCA_029931995.1 Bacteroidales bacterium | reverse complement strand
TCGAAGGAACACCATAAGCTGCTGGTAATGTACCAGCAAAAACAGCAACACAACCAACGGTTAAAGCATAAGGAAGCTGTGTCCGAACGTGTTCAATATGATTACAATTACTCGCCAGCGAACTTAAAATTGTGGTATCGGAAATGGGTGAACAGTGATCGCCAAGAACCGATCCGGCTAAAACTGCCGAAACTACATTGTAGAAAATAGACATGGATGTTGAATATTCCAAGCCGCTATCTTTTGAAATAAGCCAGGTTGCCGGCAAAAGTAGTGGATATAAGATGGCCATAGTACCCCAGGACGAACCTGTTGAGAAAGCTACTAAAGCTGCTAAAATAAAGGTCAGGGTTGGGACGAGGTATGGCGACATGGAGAATGCCAACATTGTTTGTGAAATAAAATCGGCAGTATGCAGATGATCGGTTACCAAAGCAATTGACCATGCTAAAACTAAGATAATTACGGCTGTTAGCATGGTGCGGAACCCATTGATTAAACTGTCGATTACATCTTTTAATTTAAGGATACGCTGACTCAGTGTTAAGGCTACAGCTACCAAAACGCCCGAGATGGATGACCACAGAAGAGATGCATAAGAATCTGCATTTCCGATTATGGCGGATAATTTTTTCGAGAATCCTAACTCAGGATTATCCCAAACATTTTGATCCCATCCTGTAAAAATGAGTCCGACTAATGTGCCGAAAATAATAACCAGTACAGGAATCACGGCATTAAACCATTTAGCATTTATTTTTTCATCAACCTCCAATTCGTTTAGTTTATTAGAGAAGCCTTCGCTGATGTTAACGGCTACTCCTTCTTTTCGGGCTTTGGTTTCGGCTGTGTACATGGGTCCGTAATCAACCCGATTATAAACCAGCATCAAAATGAAAATAAGGGTGAGAATTGGATAAAATGAGTAAGACAAAGAATTGATAAAAACGCTATAAGCACTTTCGTCAAGCCCGAGCGTATTAATTCCGTCCTGAATATAACTTAACTCGGCTCCAATCCATGTGGTTACAAAAGCAATGGAAGCTACCGGAGCAGCAGTCGAATCTACAATATATGCTAATTTTTCGCGCGAAACCTTGAGTCGATCAGTTACCGGACGCATGGTGTTTCCCACCACTAAAGTGTTCGCATAATCGTCAAAGAAAATAGCGACACCCAATAACCAGGTTACAAATTGACCTGATCTGGCGCTTTTTGCGTAACGCGATAAAATAGAAACCACGCCTTTCATCCCGCCATTTTTGGTGATTAGGTTCACCATTCCACCAATGAGCATAGAAAAAATGATGATCGACAAATGCCCGTGATCTGCCATCGATTCAAGAATATATGTATCGATGATGGCAAACAATCCTTGAAAAATTGCAACAAAAAATCTACTGCCCTGATAAAAATAAATAATGGTAGTTCCTACTAAAATTCCCATGAACAGAGCGGTGAAAACTTCCCTGATAATGAGAGCCATCATAATGGCGATTAGCGGAGGTAAAATCGACATCCACAATGGAATGGGCGTTACTGTTTTATGATAATTGAAGTCGGCAACTTGTATTGTTAATTCTTCTTTTTTATCGAAAGTGTGTGTAATAATTAATTTGTTGTCAGAAAAATCAACCAAAACCTCTTTTCCGTTAATTAAAACCGGAGGCAGACTGTCACGATAAAAAACATAAAAACTTTCGTCTGGAGTAATACGGATTTGACTTGGAACTTTTTGAACAATAATAGATTGAAATTCGATCTGAAAACCTTCAATATTTTCATTTGCCCACAGATTCTGAGAATGGAAAATCCCTGATACTAAGGCAAGCAATAAAACAATAATAAATCTTTTACGCACGAAATTTAAGTTTTACGTAAAAATAAGGAATTCTGCGAAAGCGCAAAATGAATATAGATAAAGGATGGGAAGTTATAGATATATGGAAGAAATTGAGTAGTTGTTCATTAGGCTCTCAATTATTATGCAGTTGTGATGCAATTGTTATTAATAGTTAGTGTTTGTTATTTGGTAATTGTGGTTTATTTGAGTTTTGGAGCTTGTAATTTGTTATTTAATAATTATTGTCCTTCATATTTTTCAATCTCTTCGTTAAAGTAAACCAGCTCAACACCTACTTCTTTAAACATTTCCTCTGATTCAGCAGCGGCATGGTATTTTTTCTCGCAAACCACTCGAACAATTCCACAATTGATTATCAGCATGGCACAGGTTCTACAAGGAGTCATTCGGCAATATAAAGTAGAATCATCCAAGGCAATTCCCAGTTTTGCAGCTTGACAAATAGCATTTTGTTCGGCATGAACCGTACGCACACAATGTTGGGTAACATTGCCATCTTCGTGATAAACTTTTTTGAATAAATGACCAATATCATCGCAGTGAGGGAGGCCTTTTGGAGAACCAACGTAACCGGACACAAGAACTTGTTTGTTACGAACAATTACACAACCGCTTCGTCCACGATCGCAGGTGGCACGTTTTGCCACAGCATTTGCCAATTCCATAAAATACTCATCCCAGCTTGGTCGTATGTGTTTTTGTTCAGCCATTTTTATGTAATTTTTTTAAGAATTTCTTCAATCTGATTATTAAGTTCAGCAATACTTCTATCATTTTGTAAAACAAAATCAGCCATTTCACGGCATTTTATAAGGTTTTGTTTATTTGGATCGGATGATTTCATCTCACGTTTTTCATTTGCCAGAAAAGTATCGAAATTTACATTATCTGTTGAAGATTTCCGAATCTGAATTCTATCAAATCTTGTTTTTGGATCTGCATCAACGGCAAATAAAAAAAAGTTTCCTTTGCTTTGCAAAGATTCTACTTCGCCCGGAGTACGTAAACTTTCGATGATGCTGTTTGTTGCCGATGCTTTTGCTTGTTTGTATAATTGATCGGCAATATAAGAAGGCGAATGTTGGGCTCGTAAATCATTGGCCACCGAAGTCATGCTATCGCGATCTACTTTTAGCCCACGCTTTTTAATCTCTTCGGTAATAAATGCCCGAACCGAGAAGTGCTTGAAGCCTTTTTCAGTAATAAGGTAATCAACAATGGTTCCTTTTCCTGCGCCTAATGTGCCTGTAATTCCGATAATCAACATACAGCAAAAATAGTCAAAAGTATTGTATTCGCAAATAACCCAGAACTCGTTTCCATTGACGC
>JAOZQX010000252.1:960-3193 GCA_029931995.1 Bacteroidales bacterium | reverse complement strand
TCTTGATTTCCTTACCGAAGAAGAATACTTCGATATTTTGGAAACCATTCCGGCAGAAAACCAATACCTTGACGATACTGATCCTGATAAATTTATAGCTAAAATGGGTGCCGAAGCTATTCATGATCTTTTAGCACGCTTAGACCTCGATCAATATTCATATGATTTGAGACATAAAGCAAATACCGAAACATCTCAGCAAAGAAAAGCTGACGCTTTAAAACGCCTTCAGGTTTTTGAAGCATTTAGAGATGCACGTAACAGGATAGAAAACCGCCCCGAATGGATGATTGTAAAAGTAGTACCTGTAATTCCACCAGAATTACGTCCATTGGTACCACTTGATGGAGGTCGTTTTGCAACTTCCGATTTAAACGATCTTTACCGTCGAGTAATTATCCGTAACAATCGTTTAAAAAGACTTATCGAAATCAAAGCACCTGATGTAATTATGCGTAACGAAAAACGTATGCTTCAGGAAGCTGTTGATTCATTATTTGACAATTCAAGAAAAGCAAATTCAGTAAAAACTGAATCAAACCGTGCCCTAAAATCATTAAGCGACAGTTTAAAAGGTAAGCAAGGACGTTTCCGTCAAAACTTACTTGGTAAACGTGTTGACTATTCAGGACGTTCGGTAATTGTTGTTGGACCTGAATTAAAACTGAATGAATGTGGTATTCCGAAAGATATGGCTTCTGAGTTATTCAAGCCATTTATTATTCGGAAAATGCTGGAACGCGGAATTGTTAAGACCGTAAAATCGGCGAAAAAAATTGTTGACCGCAAAGATCCAGTTGTTTGGGATATTCTTGAAAACATTTTAAAAGGACACCCAATTATGCTAAACCGTGCTCCTACCCTTCACCGTTTGGGTATTCAGGCATTTCAGCCGAAACTTATTGAAGGTAAAGCCATTCAATTACACCCATTAGTTTGTACAGCATTTAATGCGGATTTTGATGGTGACCAAATGGCTGTTCATGTTCCTCTTGGACATGCAGCAATTTTGGAAACCCAAATTTTAATGTTGGCTTCTCATAATATTTTGAATCCTGCGAACGGCGCACCAATTACTGTTCCATCTCAGGATATGGTTTTAGGACTGTATTATATGACTAAAGGTCGTAAAAACACACCTGAATATCCAATTAAAGGAGAAGGTTTCAGATTTTATTCACCTCAGGAAGTTATCATCGCTTATAATGAGAACAAAGTTGATTTACATGCACTAATCAATGTTAAAATCAATGATGTTGAAAATGATGAAGAGGTAACAAATAACATTGAAACTACTGTTGGACGTATTTTATTCAACCAAGTAGTTCCTGAAGAATATGGTTATATAAACCAACTGCTTACAAAAAAAGCACTTCGCGATATTATCGGAGATGTTTTACGTAAAACCGGTACTGCCAAAACAGCTCAATTCCTTGATGATATTAAAAATCTTGGATACAAAATGGCATTCGAAGGAGGCTTATCATTTAATTTAGGAGATGTATTGGTTCCTGAAGAGAAAAAGGAATTAATTGCAAATGCTAATCAGGAAGTAGAAGAAGTAATGAGCAACTATAACATGGGGTTCATTACAAATAACGAGAGATACAATCAAATTATTGATATTTGGACACACACCAATTCTCAACTGACCCATACATTAATGGATCAAATTTCAAAAGACCAACAAGGTTTTAATTCAGTATATATGATGCTGGATTCTGGAGCCCGTGGTTCG
This sequence comes from Bacteroidales bacterium, assembly GCA_029931995.1. Classification (GTDB taxonomy): domain Bacteria; phylum Bacteroidota; class Bacteroidia; order Bacteroidales. The sequence continues at coordinate 1,455 of JAOZQX010000252.1, read as the reverse complement.
AAAGAACAGATTCGTCAGTTATCAGGGATGAGGGGGTTGATGGCAAAACCACAAAAATCAGGTGCAACCGGAGGGGAAATTATTGAAAACCCAATTCTTTCAAACTTTAAAGAAGGACTTTCAGTACTTGAGTATTTTATTTCTACTCACGGTGCGCGTAAAGGTTTAGCTGATACTGCTCTTAAAACTGCTGATGCCGGTTACTTAACCCGCCGTTTGGTTGATGTTGCACAAGATGTAGTAATTAATGAACCCGACTGTGGCACTTTAAGAGGACTTACTATTTCTTCACTGAAGAAAAACGAAGAAGTTGTTGAAACCCTTTATGATCGTATTTTGGGTCGTACAGCACTTCACGATATTTATAATCCTCTAAGCGGAGAATTAATTACTAAAGGTGGGGAAGAACTTACTGAAGAACTTAGTCGACTTATCGAAGATTCTCCTATCGAGAATGTAGAAATTAGGTCGGTACTTACCTGCGAATCTAAAAAA
>JAOZQX010000252.1:0-950 GCA_029931995.1 Bacteroidales bacterium | reverse complement strand
GGCATGATGGTTCAAATGGGAGAAGCGGTAGGTGTTATTGCAGCTCAATCGATTGGTGAGCCGGGTACACAGCTAACCTTACGTACATTCCACGTTGGGGGTACCGCATCTAACATTGCAATTTCTTCAAAAATTGAAGCAAAATTTGAGGGTAAATTAGAAATCGACGAATTACGTTATGTAGAATATGAAAATACAAATAAAGAAAAATATGATATCGTTATTGGTCGTTCTGCTGAAATGCGTATAGTTGATGAGAAAACAAATATAACCTTAGCTTCTGCTAATATTCCATACGGCTCGAAACTTTATGTTAAGAGTGGGGGGAAAATTAAAAAAGGTGCTTTGATCACAGATTGGGATCCGTATAATGCTGTGATTCTTTCGGAAGTAAAAGGTAAAATTGCATTCAATAATATTATTGAGGGGCAAACTTTCCGTGTTGAATCTGATGAACAAACCGGATACAAAGACAAGGTTATTATTGAATCGCGTTCTAAATCTAAAAACCCAACCATCAGTATTTTAAATAAAGATGGTGAAGCTATTAAATCATACGACATTCCTGTCGGATCTCATATCATTATTAATGAAGACGATGAAGTGAAAGCCGGAGATATTTTAGTTAAGATTCCAAGAGCGATTGGAAAATCTGGTGATATTACGGGTGGTCTTCCAAGAGTTACTGAGTTATTTGAAGCTCGTAACCCATCTGATCCTGCGGTAGTTTCCGAGATTGACGGTGTGGTTTCGTTCGGAAAAAAACTAAAACGTGGTAACCGTGAGGTAATCATTACTTCTAAAACCGGTGAAGAAAAACGTTATCTGATTTCAACCAGTAAACAAATTCTTGCACAGGAAAATGATTATGTAAGAGCCGGTACTTCTTTATCTGAAGGAGCAATGACACCTGCTGACATCTTAGCTATTAAAGGCCCGATGAAAGTTCC
>JAOZQX010000251.1 GCA_029931995.1 Bacteroidales bacterium | reverse complement strand
CTGAACCATCATTTGGGTTTTGTGTTGTCGTGTATATTTGGTTAATTTCTTCAACAGATAAAACTTTATCATAAATAATGACTTCATCAATGTTTCCTTCAAAATAATTAATAGATGTTTGACTCCCAATATAAACATCAGAATCAGTCGAACGCAAATTGCCACTTGTTTCAACAGAATTCATAAGTTTGTTATCGAGATATAGCTTTAATTTATTCCCATCATATGTTGTTACTAAATGATGCCAGTCAGTATCAATAATCCGTTCACTCCAAGGTGTAGACAATGATGACCAGTCTGGATTGTAAACTGCAAATGATGGTCTGCCCCATTTTTCAATTCGGATAACATACTTCATTCTTTGAAAAATAAAGGCTCCATCATCCTGAATATGATCACGTTTAAACCATAGTGAAAAACTTATTTTATCTGTTGTGTTATTTAAAGATGAATTGTTTGGGATAATAACATTCCCTCCTTCTCCGTTAAAATTCAATGCTGATCCATTGATGCCTGTAACCCAATTAGCACCATTTATATCACCTGTATTATTTCCTTGCGAATCATTAGCTGTAGTTCCATTGTTTTCATTGAAATTCCATATTGATGTAGCTCCATCCGGCAAATTTGATATTGAAGCCGAATTACTTCTTTTTAGCTCTGCATTATCAAGTACAATTGATATTTGGGTATTAGTTATGGGGACACTAATGTTGTTTACTAAAATTTCTGATACGTATGTAGGAATATTAACATTTACATTGTAAGATTCATCCAAAGTGTTATAAAAGCCTTTATGAAATATTGTTTTTTCGTCAAGTGATGTGATCTTTACGACTTGAGAATTCTCGGCATTTATGCTGAAATTAACTGAGTTATGAGTGTTCCAACTGAAACTTTCAGGGACAACAAGATTTTCGATTGAATCAATTTCAGAGTTGATGGTCTCAAGTTTTCTGCAGCCGATAACAATTATTAGTAGAATTACTGCTATTATTATGTATTTATTTTTCATATTATATACTTGAATTATAATTTAATATGAGTGAATTGGAGTAAACTCAAATTAGTTTTGTTTAAGGTGTATCAAAAATATTGCTTTCATTTCTGTAACCTGCCAGATCTTCATACCAGTCAGGGAATAAAGTTCCACCGCTTTCGGCCCATTCGCCAAACTTTAAGTGAGCATTAACAATCTCTACTTTTTCATTTGGGTAATCAAATGAGCGAAGTATGTGAATAGCCCATGGTAAATTTTCGACCGTTTTAAAATATCTGTCTGTACTCGGATTGCTGTCATCATGTTGAGTTCCAAAATAAGAATCATCAAAAAGGTCAGTTGGGGCGTAATCTGGAAGATGGACTTCCTTTCCTCTCGTTTGTCCAACAATTAAAAATGGATCATAAGGCGGACTTCCAAGTACCGAATAAGAAATTGGGTTTGTGAATTCAATTACAAGATCAATATTTTGCGGTTCAACATAAGTTGTACCCGGTGTAGTATTTACACCAATAGCTCCACCTCCGGGGTGAGGGAGTATATTATAAGTGTCATCAAAAGCAATGATTACAGCATTACTCTGATTGGCTTCTGTATTATTTGCATTTAATGTAATGTAATCTCCTTCAATGTTTTGCCCGCTAACCGATTCTACTGCTGAAGGAGTTATGGGTAATTTAAAGCCAAATCCATTATGTAAAGTTGCACCTTGTGCCCTTACAATAAATTGTGCTTCCAGTTTTTTAATTTGGTTTTGTCCGTTTGTTATTTGATTGAAATAATAATCCATTACCAAATCATTAAAATCGTAGTCGCCTCTTCCGGGGTACAGATCTTCATATGCTAATGCACCATAAGTGACTTCGCAAGGATAATGATTATTGAACGCGAGATCGGCATCATCAGGGTAATCATCAAAATTATTAGGTACACCGTCGCCATCATCATCATCGGCATTGTAATCTACAATTGGTAAATCCAAAATTGAACAAGGAATCGGGTTAGTAGTTATGTAAAATATACAGTCGTTAAAATCATGGTCGCATCTGTAAATGCTTGTATTATCGCGCATTAAATCTTCAAACCCTAAAATTATTAAATCTCTACCCGGATCATTGAGCAATACACTATGTTGGCGAATACTTTCATCCGGTTCGGGATTAAAATCTTTATTTGAATAAAATGTATGACGGCCTTGGGTAACTACTCGATTTGTTCTGTCCCAACCATCTGCAAATAAGACCCATCCAATGCCTGTATTAGCAGGAAAGTTTCCGATGTGGACTTTGTTTCCGGATTGCAATCTCCCTCCACTTCTATCATACGAAGCATTAGGGAAAATTATAGTAATGGTTTCAATGTCGGCGACAGTAGTTGGAGGGTTGCTCAGATCGTAGGTGTAAAAGCCCAAAATATTTCTAAATCCTGCTCCTTCGTGAATAAAAGTTACCCATACATCGGATTGGCATTGTAGTAGCAGGTCGTGCTCATAAGTATCCATCAGGTACTCTGGATGATGTCGGCTAACCCATTTTCTTTCTGGGAGTGTATTTGTGATGTCGCGAGTAAAATCAGCACCGATTTCATCGTTAGGTGTAACAAGGTAATCAGGTTTGCCCATATTGTCGTAAGTTCCGAGGAATTCGATATTGGCACTAGTAGACTTTGCTTCAATGCTGCCAAAAGATTTAAGTTGAGCAGGTGTTCCACCAAAAGTATAAGTAGCCACTTCATCTATTATAGCTACTTCAACAAAATCAATTAAGCCAATGTGTTCAGTTGCTAACACAATTTCAGTCGTGCTTGAAGGCAGAATCCAATCTGTTTCAAAATAACCATTGGCATCAGTTATCCCTGTTGCCATTAAAAGACCGCCTTCGTCCGGAAAATCGGTGTATGCTTTTACAATAACTTTTTCAATAGCAACGTCGTTAATGTCGTTTGTGTAAATCTTGATCTTAATATTCTGGGAGGCTTGCCAGCTAAAATTAGCTGGAATGACTAAATCAGTTATACTCAATTCGGGATTATCTATTCTTTCCTGTAGCTTTGAGCAGCCAGAAAACAAAAATAATAACAATAATAAACTGATGAATGATAATTGTGATTTCATATTATATCCTTTTTGTTTTAATAAAAATACGATGTACATAAAAAATAATGTGTTATGCAATGTATATCTTATAAAGATGCTATTGTTGA
>JAOZQX010000250.1 GCA_029931995.1 Bacteroidales bacterium | reverse complement strand
TGTCCCGGATAGGTCATTTCATCCTGAATCTTACGTGAGAGATCAATAGATATTTGATCCGCTTCAGTATCGCTAACTTTATCGGCACCAACAATTACACGTAATTCTCGACCTGCCTGAATAGCATAAGTTTTAACAACACCCGGATACGTTAAAGCCAATTCTTCCAATTTATTTAATCGTTGAATATAAGCTTCCACAACCTCACGACGGGCTCCCGGACGGGCTCCTGAAATAGCATCACACACCTGAACGATAGGCGAAATCAATGAAATCATTTCTACTTCATCGTGGTGAGAGCCAATAGCATTACAAACTTCTTGTTTCTCCTTGAATTTTTCGGCTAATTTCATACCATGCAAAGCATGTGGAAGTTCGGGTTCACTATCAGGTACTTTTCCAATATCATGCAGTAATCCTGCACGTTTTGCCAATTTCGGATTCAATCCTAATTCGGCTGCCATGGTAGCACAAAGATTGGCCACCTCTCGGCTATGTTGCAATAAATTTTGTCCGTAAGATGAACGATATTTCATTCGGCCAACCATACGAATCAATTCATGATGCATATTATGAATACCTAAATCGATGGTGGTTCGCTTACCAATATCAATAATTTCCTGCTCAATTTGTTTTGTGGTTTTAGCAACCACTTCCTCAATACGAGCCGGATGAATTCGACCATCGGTAACTAATTTATGTAATGAGAGTCTCGCAATTTCTCTTCGTACAGGATCAAATCCCGAAAGAATAATTGCATCGGGCGAATCATCAATAATAATTTCAATACCGGTTAAGGATTCCAAGGCACGGATATTTCTACCTTCACGGCCAATAATTCGTCCTTTTACTTCATCACTATCGATATTAAAAACTGACACCGTATTTTCGATAGCATTTTCGGCTGCCGTACGTTGAATGGTTTCAATAACAACTTTTTTAGCTTCGGTATTGGCAGTTAATTTAGCCTCATCAACAATATCTCTCATTTGGCTTGCAGCATCTGCTTTAGCCTCCTCTTTCAAGGATTCAACTAATTGTTCTTTAGCTTCAGTAGCTGACATGCCCGAAATTTGTTGTAATTGTTCAACCTGATCTTGGTGCATTTTTTCCAACTCTGTTTGCTTTTTGCTAACAATTTCAAGCTGCGTAGTCAGGTTTGTTTTAATTTGATTGGTTTCGTTTTGTTTCCGTTGTAATTCTTCAAGCTTTTGGTTAACAGAATTTTCTTTTTGTTTTAACCTGTTTTCTGTACGCTGAACTTCCATATTTTTTTCATTGATCAGCTTTTCGTGTTCACTCTTAAGTTGTAAAAACTTTTCTTTTGCCTGTAAAATTTTCTCTTTTTTTATTACTTCGCCTTTATCATAAGCTTCCGAAATAATATTAGTACTTTTCTTTTTCGATGTTTTCTTTATGAAAATGTTTGTAACAAATCCACCAAAAAAAGCAGCAAGAGCGGTAATGATGACATTTAGTAATATTGGATCCATATATATTTAGTTTAGGGCAAGATCACTGGATAGCAAAAAATGAGAATAAAAAACCCGCATTAATATCGGAGCTTAGTAAACCCCTATACGACACGTATAGGGTTGCCAAATTTTTCGAACTTCCACTGTTCCGTAATCGGAATCCTGACGAATCAAGCTGAGGCCTGTCCTACGAATTTTGAGCTTTAAACCCTAATGATTATAATGTTGAGTTTACAAACATTGATGAATTAATGCGGGTAATTCTTAAATTTCATTTCAAAGAACATTCTACGACGTGAATTATTAATCTAGATGTTCAGAAAGGATGTTATCAATTTCAGTTAATTTTTCTTCTACCTCTTGGTCAGTTTCTGTTAACTGGCCTTCAAAAACCATCGAACTATTTGCGAATTCCAACGACACCATGGCTAATAAATCCTGTCGGTCGTTAAACGCATAATTTTCAGAATACTGTTTTATGCGTTCGTTTATTTTCTTCGCTGCTTTCCTAACTCTCTCTTCTTCCTCTTTTCTAATTTTAAGTCTATATGGTCTGTCAGCAATTGTAACTGATATTGTTAATTCATCCATTAAATTAATTTCATAAACATCTGCTACTTTCTATTGATTTAATAATCCTATACACTTGTCAATTTCCCGCACCAGTTCATTTATTTTCATCTTAGCATCATTCGAGCCTTCTTTTGACTCCAGCGATTTTGCTAATTTGATTTTTTGTATTTCTTCTTTTAAATTTTCTACAAATATATTTTTTTCTTCAATAACTTTCTTTAGTTCTTCATTTTCTTCAACTAGAATCTGCTGATTTTTTTCGAGTTTACTAAACAGATCAGTCAATTTCCTTACTTTATATTCAATTCCAGTAATCAGTACTTTTCTATCTTTCATCTAAGAATTAAAATATTTAATAAGCACTTAACAAAAATACAAATTAAACACCACTATTCCAAAAACACATTAGCCATTGACTTTCGGTATATTACACAGGCATACTTAAAGTTAAAGATTTAATCTCGCGATTTACAGTACCGAAAAATTGGACAATATTAAAGAAATGGTATTAACATAGAACCAACTCTACAAAAGCAATGAATGAAGCCTTTCTATCATATTTATGGAAGTTCCAACTTATAAAACAAGTGCTTTACAGCACTGATGGTGAGGAAGTAATTGTAAAGAAGCCGGGGCAAAAGAATGAAAATGCCGGTCCTGATTTCTCAGATGCCCTTATCAAAATCGGGAGTTCGCTTTGGGCCGGAAACATTGAAATTCATGTTAAAAGTTCCGACTGGTTCAAACACAAGCATCAATTCGATAAAAAATATCAAACCGTAATTTTACATGTAGTTTATCAAGACGACTTGAAAGTAAATGACTCAAAAAACCTAAACATCCCAACACTTGAGTTAAAAGGTTTGTTTGATTCGGCTTTGTTTTTAAAATACCAATCTTTTATGAACAACCTGTATTGGATTCCCTGCGAAAAACAAATCAAAAATATCAATCGGTTTCGATTTTATTATTTCATGAACCGCATGACTGTTGAACGCTTAGAATTAAAAAGTGAGAAAATTCAGGCACAACTAAAAAACAATCATAATAATTTGGAGCAAACTTTTTATGAGCAATTGGCTCGGAATTTTGGGTTTAAAACCAATGGGGACGTTTTTGAAATGCTGGCTAAATCACTGCCAATAAATTATTTGT
>JAOZQX010000249.1 GCA_029931995.1 Bacteroidales bacterium | reverse complement strand
TCTCAGTCGCGTTGCTCTTTCGAGATGACAGCATCCAGTCTTGTCATTTCGACCAATTTCATGACTAATCACGGGGTGACTTCAAGTCACCCCGTGATTAACAAATGTTTTATATTAAAAACTATTTTGCTATTTTATGTTGTTTTAATTCAACACTTTTACTATATTTGCAATAACATCAAAAATATTTAATGAATGGATTTGCTAAAAATAAAATCGAACCGCCTGATTGAATCTATAAAAATTCAATTCAAAAGATATCTTTATAAGGAAATTGATTGGCATGACAGGCTTATCATCATCACAGGCATGAGAGGGGTTGGTAAAACAACACTGATGTTGCAGCGCATGAAAGAAACTTACGGAAACTCGCCCGAAAGCATTTATATTTCGCTTGATGATTTATATTTCACTGAACATACTTTATCGGAATTAACAGAGCAGTTTGTAGTGTATGGAGGCAAGCACATATTTATCGACGAAATACATAAATACCCAAACTGGTCGAAAGAATTAAAAAACATTTACGATTTTTATCCCGATTTAAAAATTACCGCCACCGGATCATCAGCTTTAGAGATTTATAAAGGGGAGGCCGATTTAAGTCGCAGGGCTTCCTTATACGAGCTACACGAATTATCTTTTAGAGAATTTCTGGCCTTGGCTTATAAAAAAAATATAGCCGCAATAAGTTTAGATGAAATCATAGAGAATCATCATAAATACGAAAGCGAAATTAACCGACAGATAAAGCCCATCATTTATTTTAATGAGTTTTTGCAGCAGGGAGCTTTCCCCTTTATTTTATCCGAAAAGAAAAAATACAGCGATAAAGTTACTGCCATCATCAATACTATTATTGAAACCGATTTGCCTGCTACCCACAAAATTACCTTCGAAACGATAGTAAAATTAAAAAAGCTGATGTACCTAATTTCAACCTCAGTTCCGTTTAAGCCAAACATTAAAGCCCTTAGCCAAAAAATTGGCACCAGCAGAGATCAATTACTAAAATTTATTTATTATCTCGAAAAATCGGGATTGATAAGCGCCTTAAAACAAAAAGGGATTGCAAACTCAATAATGACAAAACCCGAAAAAATATATTTGGGAAGCAGCAGTTTATTGTATGCCCTTGACGATCGGGTAAATATTGGAACAGCCCGCGAAACCTATTTTTTTAATCAGCTAAAGGTAAAATGTAATATTCATTATTCGGGAAAAAGCGATTTTTTAGTTGAGCACAAATATACCTTTGAAGTAGGCGGCCCCAACAAAAAGCAAAAGCAAATAAGTGGAATTAAAAACGCATTTATTGCCGCCGATGGAATTGAAACAGGTTATAATAATGTTATTCCTCTGTGGCTTTTTGGTTTTTTGTATTAGATAAAATTGAGGGCTGACCTGAAGTAACTCCGTGATTATACTTCATTTATTTGTATCTTTAAATAAAAAATAAATATGAAAGAAGACAAGAAAAAAGTAACCGTTAAAACCATGATTTTTGACGAAGAAGATTTAAAAAAAACAAGACAATAAAATAGTTATTGACTTTGCTAAAATAATGGAAGAGGCCGGCATTGAAAATATGGATGCGACTGATAAAGGAAAAAATATGAAAATCACCATCGAACTTGATGGTTAAGTATGAAATTTTTCAGGTACGAAGGGGTGACACCCTGAGGGTGTTCACCCCCTTGACTGAAATTATTTTCATAAGTTTGCAATAGATGAAAGACACAATAAATATTAGAGAAGGTTTAGAAATTTTATTCACAAAATGGTCTGGAGAGGAAATTAAATCTTTCGATCCTATTTCAAGTGCCGGCTCTAATCGAAAATATTATAGAATTTCAGGGAAATCAAAAAGAGCCATTGGGGTTTTCAATAAAGATATAAAAGAAAATCAGGCATTTATTCAGTTTACAAAAAGCTTTCATCAGGCCAAACTTCAGGTTCCTGAGCTATATATCAGCGGAAAAGAAGGCCAAACTTATTTACTGGAAGATTTGGGCGATCAATCATTATTTGATTTAAAGGTTTCAGAGCCTCAGGGTTCTAGTTCCAAAGCAGTGCTAGATTACTATAAAAAATCCCTGAGCGAATTACTTAAATTCCAATTTATCGGAAAAAACAAGATTGATTTTAGTCTTTGTTATCCACGTGCAGCAATGGATCGCCAATCCATTTTATGGGATTTAAATTACTTTAAATATTATTTCTTAAAACCAAAAAACATCCTTTTTGATGAACAAAAATTAGAGGATGATTTTCACAAATTTATCGACCTAGTTCTTGAAGCCAATCAGGACTATTTTATGTATCGTGATTTTCAAGCTCGAAACATAATGATTCATAATAATGAGCCCTATTTTATCGATTATCAGGGCGGACGAAAGGGAGCCCTGCAATATGACCTCGCCTCCTTATTATATCAGGTAAAAGCTCAGTTACCCGACTCAACAAAGGAAGATTTAATTGCTCATTATTTAAAGGAACTTGCAAATTTCTCGGAAATTTCGAAAGAAACATTTATGGCTCATTTTCATCCCTATGTTTTTATCCGATTAATTCAAGTAATGGGAGCTTACGGTTTTAGGGGCTTAATTGAAAAGCGAAGTCATTTTATTGAGAGCATTCCGATAGCAATTGAAAGTTTAAAAAACTTGCTGCCAAAATTTAGTTTTTTGGAAGATCTACCCGAATTAAATCAGTGCATTCAAAAGCTTACTGAAAAAACTCAGCTTCTGAACGAAAAGTCAAAACTGGTGGTACGAATAAAAAGTTTTGCTTATAAAGCCGGTATTCCGAAAGATGACAGCGGACATGGCGAAGGATTTGTTTTCGACTGCCGAGCATTACCAAATCCCGGAAGACTAAAAGAGTATAAACATTTAAGCGGATTAGATAAGGAAATAATTGATTATTTAAAAAAGCATGCAAAAGTTTTTTCGTTTTTAGATCATATTTATCAATTGGTGGATCAATCCATTGACAATTATATTGAACGAGATTTCACCAATTTGAATATTAATTTTGGGTGTACAGGCGGGCAACACCGATCTGTATTTTTTGCCGAATCCTTGGTCAAACATCTAAAAAATAAATATAAAATCAAGATTGAACTAACTCACACTCAAGAAGCAAACTGGTAGAAATTAGAATATTGAACGAATGAAAGCAATAATCTTTGCCGCAGGTTTGGGAACAAGACC
>JAOZQX010000248.1 GCA_029931995.1 Bacteroidales bacterium | reverse complement strand
TTAAAAAATTTAAGCGAGGAAAATCCGATTCAATTCTATTTGGGTAGGTTAGCGCATATTGAATTGGGAGTTTCATATCGGGCAAACCCATTTGTGCTTTTATCGATCCATCGGTAAATTGCACCATTGAATGAATGATGGATTGTGGATGAATCACAACTTCGATTTGATCTGCTCTTAAACCGAATAACCATTTGGCCTCGATTACTTCCAAACCTTTATTCATTAAACTTGCAGAGTCGATGGTAATTTTGCAGCCCATTTCCCAGTTGGGATGATTTAGTGCTTGCTTCTTGTCAACCTCTTTCAACGAATCCAAATCCCATCCTCTGAATGGACCTCCCGAAGCAGTCAGGTAAATTTTTTCTATTGGGTTATTAAGCTCTCCAACCAAACATTGAAAAATGGCCGAATGCTCGGAGTCAATTGGAATAATTGTGGATTTGTGCTTTTTTAAGAGATTGTAAATTAATTCGCCACCTACTACAAGGGTTTCTTTATTTGCAAGTGCAATTATTTTATTAGACTTGATTGCATGAATGGTAGGTTTCAAACCTACATATCCAACCAGCGCCATAATTACCAGATCAACGCTGCCCATTTCAACCACTTGTGCCAGCGAGTCTTCTCCGGCAAAAACCTGAATATCCAGTTTGTCTAACGAATTTTTAACTTCCTTATAAAGCGAGTCATTAGAAATTACCACCACATTCGGACGGTGTTCAATAGCTTGTTCAATGAGTAACTTTGCATTGTTTTGTGCAGTAATTACTTCCAGTTCAAAAAGGTCGGGATGTTTTTTTATGACTTCCAAAGATTGGGTTCCGATAGATCCTGTTGAACCCAAAACAGCGATTCTTTTTTTCATCACCAACTATATTAAAAGGTCAAGTAATTGAGTGGGTTTACAGGACTTCCGTTATACCATAATTCGAAATGTAAATGTGGTCCCGTAGTGAATTCTCCTGATTCACCAACAATACCAATAGGGTCGCCAGCCTTAACATAAGCTCCTGATTTTTGTAAAATGGCTGAATTGTGTTTATACACCGAAAGATAATTTTGTTGATGTTGGATAGCGATAACATAACCGGTTTCTACAGTCCAATCCGAAAAGACAACTGTTCCGTCCATTGTAGCTTTAACGGTTTCGTTTTGTTTGGCTACGATGTCAATCCCTAAATGATTTTCAACCAAGCTGAAATGATTGGTAACGATTCCATCCAATGGTTTAAAAAAAGTAATATTGTAACGAGAATTGCTTTCATACAAAACACTTTGATCATCGTAATAAAGATCGAAGCGGCTTTTGCGCTCGTATTCAGCTCGCAGAATGGAGTCTTCAACCGAATGTTCCATTGTAATAGTGTCGTAACGGGAATCTAAAGTGTCCAGCTGAATGATAGTGTCTTGTGCGGGTTTACCTTCAATGATGTTTTTAATGTTTTGGATAAATAAATCCTTTTGATAAAAAACACGTTCCATTGAATCGGCTTTTGCCTGCAAATCGTAAACTCGTTGGTTCAAGGTTACATCAGTATAGCCCGGAATATATTCGCGTAAAGGAGTAAAAGCAATTAAAAGAGTGGTTACTCCGATAAGAAGAATAATGATTATACTCATCAGTATCATGACATTTAAGCGAGTTAGCCTGAATGAAAGTCGTTCCTCAAAAGTAATATCATTCATTACAACGAGGCGGTATTTATCCCTGAGCTTATAATACCATTTATTTTTATCTTTTTCTTTGGCTATTGGTTTCATAATTGGAAATCCTTCAGCGCCCAAAGATACAAAATGTTGTTATTAGTAATTTTTAATATCTACATCATTTAAAGAAATATTTGAGCAGTTTTATGAAAAAATAAAATATTTTTGTTGAATAAGAGTTATTATTCCAAAAAAAATACTGATTTGGTAGCAAGTTTCAGAAATAGGTTTCTTCTCTCTGGCATTTTTCTTTTGATTATTGCTGGTTTTTATTCATGTTCAACCAAACGAAATACTTTTGGTCGAAGAGCTTATCATAATCTTACCTCTTACTACAATGCTTATTGGAATGGTAATGAAAGCTTAAAAAATGCACTTAGATATGTTGAAGAAAATAGCCATGATAACTATACTGAGGTTATCCCCATTTTTCAATACGGAACTAGCCAACATGCCACATCAATAAATGCTGATTTGGATAGGGTGCAGGAAAAAGCCTCAAAAGTTATTCAGGCACACAGCATGCGTTTTAAAGGGAAAGAGCGTGTTAAATGGATTGATGATAGTTATTTGCTGATAGGGAAAGCATATTTTTATAAGCAAGAATACGTGAGTGCTCGTCGCACATTTAATTTTATTATTCAGGAATATCCCGAAAACGATTTGCGTTTTGACGCCATGATTTGGCTTGCCAAAACCTACAACAGAAAAGAGGAATTCGAAAAGTCGGAGAATGTTTTATTGGAGCTTCAGTCGATGATGGACACAGAAACGATTCCTTATCGTGTTCAACAAGAAATACCACTTATGTTTGCAGAGCTTTATCTGCATCAGGAAAAATATGCAGCTAGTACCGAATATATTTTGCAGGGATTGGAACTTTGTTCGCAAAAACAGCTAATCACCCGCTTGAAATTTGTTTTAGCTCAGATTTATCATCAGGAGCAGCAGTTTAGTGAGGCTTCTCGATTGTTTAAGGAAGTTATTCGTCGGAACCCTAACGCCCAAATGGCATTTCAGGCAAAGTTAAATTTGGCTCTATCTTTTGCTGATGGAAGTGATTTGGGAGAGATTGAGCATTTGTTGAAAAAAATGTTGGAGGATGCTGAGAATGAAAATTTTCACGACCAAATTTATTTTGCTTTGGCAGAGTTAGCAATAAAAAGTCAAGATCAAGATAAAGCCATCCAATATTTTAGAAATTCGGTAGCACTAAGTTCAAGCAATAATTATCAAAAAGCAAAATCATCTTTACAGTTGGCCAATATTTATTTTGAGAACAAAAATTTTAAGGAAGCCGGATTGTATTTTGATACATGCAGCCAATCAATTTCGCAAAACTTTCCTAAAGTAGAAGAAATACAACCAAAACTGGAAATTATGATTAGCCTTGTTGGTAATTTGCAGGTGGTTTATGAACAAGATTCGTTGAGGAAAATCGCTGCCTTAAGCGAAGATGAGCGTAATGCCATTATTGATGCTTTGATTGAAGAATACCAAAAAGCGGAAAGAAG
>JAOZQX010000247.1 GCA_029931995.1 Bacteroidales bacterium | reverse complement strand
GCAACTTTTGATGCATCCCAGGTTGAAGTAGCACCATTATTTGCCCTCACGTTTCCATTAATAATTTTGATCCCATTCTGGGTTAAAGTTCCTTTATAAAATCCTTGAATCCCGCTTGGATAACTTATTGTAAATTCAATGGTGTTTCCTGATATTTGACCGGCTATTGTTCCGCTTTCGTGGCGATCCCAAGTTGCAGTTCCTGTGATTCTACCCGATTGATCTTGCTGAAGGTTGAATGTTCCATTGAAGCCATTATGTTGGTTGATAATCCATTGCCCTGATAAGGAATAGGAACTAGTCGTATTTATTGTGGATGTTCTATTTGATGCAATATTTATTGCTAAACCTCGTCCACCGCCAGGGTATTGAACCCATCTATTGCCATCGTGATAATGAATACCATTGTATTGTCCAATAACCCACGGGCGACCATTTCCATCAATGGCAATATCTTTACCGATTCCGCCACCTGATTGTTCTACCCAGCCTGAACCTGTTCCATGAAAAATATGATTATTGGTTCCAATGACCCAGGGTGTTCCATCTGATGCAACGGCTAATGCTAAACCTCGTCCACCACCCGGATATTGAACCCATCTACTTCCATTGTGATAATAAATTCCATTGTCGGTGCCAATTACCCATGGACGGCCATTCCCATCAATTGCAATATCTTTTCCACGGCCTCCTCCAGGTTTTTCAGCCCAACTTGAACCCGTGCCGTAATAAATTCCATTGTCGGTGCCAATTACCCAGGGTGTTCCATCTTGAGAAACGGCTATGGCAGAGCCTTTGCCTCCACCGGGATATTGAACCCACCTACTTCCATTGTGATAATGAATTCCATTGTCGGTACCAATTACCCACGGACGGTCATTCCCGTCAATGGCAATATCTTTGCCTTTACCACCACCTGCTTGCTGAGTCCAACCCGAACCTGTGCCGTAATGTATACCATTATCGGTGCCAATAACCCAAGGGCGACTAACTAAATTTTGTTGTATTGAACCCTGATTAGATCCGTTTATAGCTTTTGCATACCATTCGTAATTTAGCTGATCCTTGAATCCATACATACCTTCAAAAGAAGTTGCTCGGGAACCAGATTTCTGATTAATTTCTCCGGTATAATATTGTTTCCAGTTTCCAATACTTCGGGTGAATTCAATCCTGTCATTCGATAAAATCCGACCCTCTATTTTTGCAAGCTTTTCGTTACCATTTGTACGAACCATATCTCCATAAAAACCATTACCGGATTGAACTAGCTTTAAATTGAATTTATAAGTAATATCTCCAAAACATGTTATTTCCCACTCTCCATCTATTTTAGGAATAACAGAATTAACATTATTTGCAATATTTTGCCCATTGGTTTGTTGCGACACGATGCCATTTATTACCAAATGCGGTCTTTTATCAGCATCTTTATATTCTCTGGAATGGAACCCATACTGTGATTCAGATCCTCCTATATAGTTTTCTCCCGCTTTTATTGCCATACCATGATTTGGAATGCCAGTTAGCCATGCTTTAACCAATGAAGTTACATCCACTTCAATCCATTTGTTAGTTCCTTGTCCCGGGTTAAAATATACCACTGGATACTGATCTATACCAGGCTGATTAACCCAACTTAATTCACCCGGTGCAGCAGAGTTTTCTGTTTGACCTGAATGGTAGGTGTCGTTTCCTTCCTGCCATGGGCTCATAACTCTATAAACACCAAGCTCAACCGAATTGCTTCCTCCGGTATGATAATGATAAAGTTTTAAAGTTGCTTTGTTTACACTATTTGGGTCAATTCCTGTAAGGTCGAATTTTAAGTAGGTTCTTTTTTCGCCTCCGATAGGATTCCAGCCAGCTCCAAGAGCTTCGTATTTTCCCCAGTTAGCCCTATTCCAGTTTCGATAAGAATAGGCATAAACATGGTTATCGGCAATAGGTGAAAAAGTATTTCCATCATTGCTTGAAGTTGATGTTCCACCTGTATATCCGGGCATGTTAGCAATTGGAATTAGGGTTGGCCAGTCTGTCCACCATTTATCATTTTCTTTGATATTTAAAAGCCCTGTATTTAAAGTTGAAGAACCTTTGGGGATTGTAACTTCCATACCAGCCGCCAACATTATTTTTGATTTTTTCTTTGCATCGGAAACCTCTATGCTTCCTTCAATTAACTGAATGTTGGTTGACCCATCTTTTTTAACATTCACAACAAATTCAGTACCACGTATTCCAGCAATCGCTGTAGGCGTTTTAATAATCCATTCTTGTTTATTATGTGAACTTTTTTCAACTTTAAACCACGAACCTCCACTTTCAATATAAATTACATCTCTTTCTAAAATGACTTTCGTGTCAGGCATTATTTTCACTTTTCTACCATCCATATATTCGACAGTTGCATAACCATCAGGCCCTGTTTCTATCATGGTTTTTTGATTGACTACCCTACATTCGGTTTGGTTCATTGTTCGTTTTAATGGACAAAGACCTTCACTAACAGCACCTGTTTGTACCGTTCCTTTCACGGAACAGATCCTGGCTTTTGTTCTTAGCGCAGCATTAGTATTTTCAAAGGGTTGAAATGCCAACCACATAATTGTAAAAAGTAAAATATATTTTTTTGACATGATCTTATATTTTTAAATTAATTAGGATAAGGCTTAAATTATTTGCATTCTTTGTCGGTGTAATACACATCGCCGGGTATGGGTTTGCCACTACCAGAACTCACACTAATTACTTTTCCACCTTCTCTGGGAAAAAACCATATTTCATACTCAATTTCCTGAGGGGCATTATAAGAAACTTCACCAGTACCACTCTGGTTGTCATAGACACTCATAACTGCAGTTATGTCTAAAGTAATTTCAGTTCCTGCCGGAACAAATCCCCAAAATTCACCATTAATGTTGTAGTCTTTTACGGTGCCAACCCATTTATCATACTGCCAACCTATCGTATTGATCCAAGGTGTAAATCCGGCCTTAGTTTCACTATTATTCATATGAATTCTTGCTCCTTTTCCTTTTTGATAAAGTCCAACATTTCCCGGACCCTGAACTGTAATTTGACCTTTCACGGGAGCTACGGAATTTTTCACTGTGCTTTCCCAAGGGATAAGGGGTTTACGCTCGCCCCAAAAACCACCTCGCCACCATTTATTATTATCTTGGCGGGAGTATGCATGGGATGACCACGAAGTAGTGAAACTGTGATTGCC
>JAOZQX010000246.1 GCA_029931995.1 Bacteroidales bacterium | reverse complement strand
TTCGGGCTATAAATTTTTAGGCAAATTATCTTCGGATGATAAAATTCTGATTCCTGCTATTGTAAAAATATTAGAAAAATTCGAACCTGAGATCAAGAACTCCATTCAATTCACGCAAGATAAACTCACTGATTTTGATGCAATTATTGCAACAGGAAGCAATAATACTGCTCGATATTTTGAATATTATTTCGGGAAATACCCAAACATTATACGCAAAAACAGAAATGGAGTGGGGGTGTTGATCGGAGAAGAAACCAGCGAAGAATTGGAAGCTCTAGGAAAAGATATTTTTACATATTTTGGATTAGGTTGCCGTAATATTTCCAAGCTATATGTGCCTGATAATTACGATTTCAGCAAACTCTTTAAGGCTTTTGAAAAGCATTCAGTTGTAGCTGTAAATCATAAATATGTTAATAATTACGATTATAATAAATCCATTTATCTGGTGAATGATGAAGAGCATTTTGATAATGGCTTTTTATTATTAAAAAACAGTCTGGCAATAGCTTCGCCCATTTCAGTAATTCATTTTGAACATTATCGGGATTTAAAAGATTTAAATACAGAACTGAATAAATTAAAAAATCAAATACAATGCATTGTAAGCAAGTCAGATAAAATTGAGAATCGGATTGATTTGGGGCAAAGTCAGCAGCCTGAATTATGGGATTATGCAGATGGAGTTGATACCTTGGAATTTCTTCTAAATCTGGATTTAAAAGAAAAATAAATTATTTGTGTAAATGCTTTGTTTTTTCAATTAAAACGGGTATTTTTGCCGACCGAAAAAACAAAGAAATTTTAAAATGAGAAAAGACATTCATCCAAAAGATTATAGATTTGTTGTGTTTAAAGACATGTCCAACGATTACGCATTTCTTACCAAATCAACCGTTAACACTAAGGACACAATCAAATGGGAAGACGGAAAAGAATATCCATTAGTAAAATTGGAGATTTCACATAAATCGCATCCGTTTTATACTGGTAAAATGCAGCTTGTGGATACCGCAGGTCGTGTTGATAAATTTAAAACGAAATACAAAAAGCATTACGAGAAAAAATAATAATTGCTTTGTTCAATTACAACTTAAGCTCTCCGAAAAACCGGAGGGCTTTTTTTATACCTTTTTCGCCTATACAGCAAATATTTCATAAATTTGTTTTACAATCTTAATTACACGACATGAATTATATTTTATTCGATACCTTGCGCCGCGATCATTTATTACCTTTTACTTTTTTACGTCCATCTGCCGATATTCGAATTGGAATTTTAAGCATTCGCGAAAAATGGGAGAAATACCTGAATAGCAAAACTTCTTCATTAACAGAGTCTTATTTACAAGAGAAATTTCCTCTTAAAACGGAAAATGAAAACATTTTATTAAACGGAACTATTTGTCCTAACCCACAGCTGGTGCAAGAAGTTTTAAATTTAAAAAGCAATGAAGCATTAATATCTGGTAAAATTATTATTGCGATGCATGTTACAGCTGATGAATTGAAAAATTTTAGTGAAGAAGGATCAGATGTAAAAGAAATTCATACCAAAGCAAACTATACGAAGCTTAATAATACCTGGGATATTTTTGAAAAAAACACAGATGAATTAATAACCGATTTTGATCTATTAACTAAAGGCCGAAAAAGCCAAAATATCTCGTCAGGGAATCATGTGATTGGAGTGGAAAACATATTTGTAGAAGAAGGTGCTAAAATTCAAAATGCGAGTTTAAACGCCTCTACAGGATCCATTTATATTGGCAGAGATGCAGAAATTATGGAAGGAGCATTGATTCGTGGGCCTTTTGCCCTTTGCGAAAAATCGACCGTTAAAATGGGAACTAAAATCTACGGAGCTACAACCATTGGTCCTGATTCGAAAGTGGGAGGGGAGCTGAACAATGTGGTTATTTTTGGCTTCTCAAACAAAGGCCATGAAGGCTTTTTAGGAAATTCTGTAATTGGTGAGTGGTGTAATATTGGTGCCGATACAAACACCTCAAACCTAAAAAACACCTACGAAGAAGTGAAATTGTGGAACTATGCTGAAAGAAGTTTTGTAAAAAGTGGATTGCAATTTTGCGGCTTAATCATGGGCGATCATTCAAAATGTGGTATTAATACAATGTTCAATACAGGCACTGTTGTAGGAGTACATGCCAATATCTTTGGAGCCGGTTTCCAGCGTAATTTTATTCCTTCTTTTTCGTGGGGGGGGGTGAGTAAAATGGAAAAATATAATTTTGAACGTGCACTTCGTGTGAGCGAGGCTGTTTATGAACGACGTGGCCTAAGCTTAAATAAAATTGACCGTTCCCTACTCAAACTAATTTATGATAAAAGTGTGGAGAATCGTTTTGTGTAAAACTGAAATATTTGGCACACTCCTTGACACTAACAACGCCTATTTAAAATAATAATTTATATTTACTGTAAATTACTGAACCTTCGATTTTTAGACATTTGAGTATTTGCATAGTACTGCCAAATTAAAAAATCAGTGACAATTTGACTTGTGAACAGAGACCAATTAGATATGGATATTCTTAATTTTTCGGACATCATTGATCCGGATACTGAATTTATACCCTTGCTTTCTTCCGAAGATGAGGAAATCATGAATGCCGAAGAGATTCCCGAGGAACTGCCGATATTGCCATTGCGAAATACAGTTTTATTTCCAGGCGTAGTAATTCCAATTACGGTTGGCCGCGACAAATCCATTAAATTGATTCGTGAAGCTTATAAAGGAGATAAAGTGATTGGTGTTTCAGCACAAAAAGATATTGATACTGAAGATCCAGACTTCGATGATTTGAACCGCATTGGTACGGTGGCTCACATTATGAAACTTTTGCAAATGCCTGATGGCAGCACAACTGCTATTATACAGGGTAAAAAACGTTTTGTATTGCAGAGTATAGCGAAAACCGAACCTTACCTTATTGCAAAAGTTACCCAATTTGGACAGGCCGAGAAAAAATTGAAAGATGATAATTTTGATGCCTTAATTTCCTCATTAAAAGACCTCTCGATACAAATAATTAAGCAATCGCCAAACATTCCTACCGAAGCCAGCTTTGCTATAAAAAACATTGAAAGTCCTGTTTTCCTTGTAAATTTTGTTTCCTCTAATTTGAATATTGATATCAAGGAAAAACAAAAATTGTTGGAAATTTCGGACTTGAGGGAACGAGCCAACAACGTGCTTTCTTCTTTGA
>JAOZQX010000245.1 GCA_029931995.1 Bacteroidales bacterium | reverse complement strand
TTTAGGTTTATTTTGAGCTTGTTTGTTTTTGTTGCAGGGATTATTTTATTCAATGTTTTTGTAAAAGAGTTGAATTTTGACTGGATACACCAATTTGTGATTATGATAATTTGCTCGATTATTTTGGCCTTTACTTTAAAACTATTTAGTCTTAAATCGCTTATCGCTTTTATCCAAAATACTTAAGCTCTCTCAAATAAAATGAGAGCCATCCTTAGATTAAACTTTAAATTTTTCTAATTTTATCTTTTATTCGTCACCAAAATTTAGATTATGAATTCGAAATTAAAAAATAAATCATCCTTTAGTTCTTTGGACTTAATTCGATTTGTTATAAAATGGAAATGGGTGTTGGGAATTGTCTTTGTGTTTTCAATTGTTGCTGCAGTTATTTTTTCATCGCCTTATTTTATAAGTCCGTTATATAAGTCAATGGTGATTATGTATCCGTCTGCACCGAACTCAATATCTCGTACCTTGGTTAGCGAAAACTCTGCAAATAATGATTTGCTTGAAATTGGTGAAGAAGAACAAACCGAACAAATGCTTCAACTGTTGAACTCAAATCTTATTGAAGATCGTATTATTCAGAAATATGATTTATTAAACCATTATGAAATTGAGCCGGATTCGAAATATTTTTTAACCCGATTAAAGAAAGAATACAAAAATAATTTTAAGTTTAGTCGCACCGAATACATGGCTGTGCAAATCACCGTTTGGGATAAAGACCCTCAAATGGCTGCAGATATGGCCAATGATATTGCTGATTTGGTTGACTTAACAAAAAATATCATTCAAAAAGAGCGAGCCATTAAAGGATTTAAAATTGTTGAAAAAGAATATTTTACCTTACAAAACGAAATCCGTATTAAAGAAGATTCGTTGACTCAGTTGCGTGAGTTAGGAGTACATGATTATGAAACCCAATCGGAAATGATTAACCAGCAATTGGCAATTGAACTTGCTGCCGGAAATAATGCGGCAATTCAACGTTTGGAAAAACGCCTGAGCGTATTGGCAAAATATGGGAGTACATATGTGTCGCTTCGTGATGCCTTAGAGTTTGAAGTTAAACAATTAAGCGAGTTGCGATTAAAATGCAATGAAGCCAGAATTGATGCGGAAGAGTTTTTACCACAAAAATTTGTTGTGAATAAAGCGTATAAAGCAGAAAAAAAATCATATCCAGTTAGGTGGTTAATTATTGTTCTTAGCTGTATTTCTGCTACATTTTTGGCTTTCTTATTACTGCTTTTTGTCGAGCAGATTTCGAGCCTTGATTTAACTGTTAACGAAAACTAATTGTGTTGCTGGCATTTCTGCAGAAATATAAACTTCTGTTAGTAGTACTGTTTAGCTTTGTTTATGTACTGATTAACATTTTCCTAATTATAGAGTATGATTTTTATTGGTTTCTAAGCTTCCCTTTAGTCTTACTTATTATTAATCTTTATTTTTTTTCTTACGATAAGATTTTATTAATAATACTTTTTTGTACGCCCCTGGCTATTAATTTGGGTAGTTTTGATATTGGTTATAGCATTTCGTTACCTACCGAACCATTACTGGCAGGGCTGGTACTATTGTTTCTGATGCGTTTATTTTCGAACTATCATTACGATAAAAATATTGTTTGGCATCCGGTAAGTTTACTAATAATTGCTCAGTTAATTTGGATGTTGCTCACCTCTCTTAGCTCTGAATTCCCATTGGTTTCTTTAAAATATTTTTTTGCCAGAATATGGTTTGTAGTGCCTTTCTATTTTATGCTAATTCCTTTATTTAGGGAGATCAAGAAAATAAATTCATTTTATTGGCTTTATACCATTCCTTTAATTGGTGTTATTGCTCACACAATTTTCCGTCATTCGTTGTTTGGATTTACCGAGGAAACCGGGCACTGGGTTATGAGCCCTTTTTATAATGATCATACAGCTTACGGAGCAGCGCTTGCTTTATTTATTCCTTTCTTTGCAGGATTTGGTTTTAAAAAGAACCTCGATTCAAGACTGCGATTTATCGCTATTACTGTTTTTATTATTTTGGGTGTCGCTATTATTTTATCGTTTAGCAGAGCTGCGTGGCTAAGCATTGCTGCTGCATTTGCTGTGTTTCTTTTGATCAAACTAAAAATAAAATTTAAATGGGTGTTTTTGGGTTTTGTTGCAAGTTTGATAATGTTTTTTTATTTCCAGGATGAACTGGTTTTTATGCTGAAGCAAAATAAACAGAAATCATCGGAGAATATGGCTGAACATGTTCAATCCATGTCAAATATTTCTTCGGATGCATCAAATTTAGAACGTATTAATCGGTGGCAGTCGGCCAGTCGTATGTTTAAGGAGCGACCAATATTAGGTTGGGGACCCGGAACCTATCAGTTTGTGTATGCTCCTTTTCAAAAAGCTCGCGAAAAAACAGAAATTAGTACAAACTCCGGAAATATGGGAAGTGTGCACAGTGAGTTTTTTGGCCCCTTGGTTGAAATGGGAGTGTTGGGATTAATTCTGGTAGTTTTGTTATTGATTTACGTGTTTAAAATAGGGCTGAATTTTTACAATCGTTCTCATAAGCCTGAGTTAAAATTTTTATGCCTTGTTTCAATTTTGGGCTTGGTAACTTATTTCACACACGGAATGCTAAACAATTTTTTGGAGACAGATAAATTAGCAATTCCTGTTTTTGGTTTTATCTCCATTATTGTATCTCTTGATTTATATCACAAAAAAAATCCAGAGATTGAAGCCCGGATTTAAAATATTTTTTGTCTATAGATGTTCAATTATTTCAGGTAGTTTTCGTAAGGCTGCCATCTCTTTCCATTTTTTGCGAGCTTCAATAGCTGGTGCTCCAAAATAAGTTTTTCCGCCTTCTAAAGATTTATCAATAGCTGATGTAGCTAAAATAACAGCTCCCTTCCCAATCACGATATCTTTATTAACTGCAACTACACCCCACAATACAACATCATCTTCGATACGCGTAACACCTGCAATAGCAGATTGAGAGCCAATTAAACAGTTTTTGCCAATATAAGTATCATGACCATCCTGACTGTGATTATCCATTTTTGTTCCATCCGAAATAACTGTGTCTCCCGAAACTCCTTTGTCGATAGCGCAAAGTGCCCCAATCTCAACATTGTTTCCAATCACAACACGTCCACACGATTCCATTTTATGATAACCATCTTCACGTTTTTGAAAATAGTAAGCATCGCTTCCAATTACGGTATTTGAA
>JAOZQX010000244.1 GCA_029931995.1 Bacteroidales bacterium | reverse complement strand
TGCAAAAGTTATTAGTCGTAGTAAAGCTATTGCAGATATAAATGTAACAGACAGCCTTGAAATAACTTCACATGCTAGCAGTAATGTGACTTATGTTGGAGAGCCACAAAAAGTAACCAAAAACATTATTGGCAAACAAGATCAATTACAAAGAACATTCAGAATTAACGATAGGGATGAAGACAATTATAGTCGTTCGCATTCAAGTTTTGGAAGTTTTAATATTACTGTTAACGATCGTGAAGATTCAACCATCGTTGTGTTGGGCAGACACCAATTTATTGTGGATGACTACGGAAATGCACATTACAGAAAATTATATAAAAACAGATTCAATGGGCATTGGGGCGGAATTGATATTGGTATCAATGCTTATTTAACACCTGAACATGATATGGATTTTCCGGCTGGCTACGATTTCTTGGACTTGAATTTAGGAAACTCTACTCGATTTGATTTAAACTTATTTGAACAAAATTTACCTGTCTCTAAAAATAATCATTGGGGCTTTATTACCGGTATTGGATTTGAATTCAGGAGCTATAGTTTTGATAATAATATTACTTTGGTTTCGGATGAAGATGCAATTACAGGCTATACAAATATTGGCATATCGCCTAAGAAAAATAAATTGACTGCAAACTATGTTAATGTTCCACTTATTTTTGAATACCAAACCAATGCTTATGGCGAACGCAATAGTTTTCATATATCCCTTGGGATGGCTTTTGGTTTCCGCTATGCATCAAAAACTAAAAGAGTATTTGAAAACAAAAATACTAGCTTCGATTTATTTGATCCTCAGGGTAATTATGTAGAAACAGTTGTCTATGATAAAAGAAAAATTAAAGAACATAATTCATTTCACCTAAACCCAATTAAAGCCGATGCTATGCTTCGCTTTGGCTGGGGATGGTTTAACTTTTATGCAACATACTCGGTAACCGAAATGTTTAAGAAAAATGAAGGTCCGGAGCTATATCCAGTTTCATTTGGTATAACCTTATTGAAATGGTAATTCCGCTTGTTTTGGTTTTAAAGGCTTCTCGGAAACGGGAAGCCTTTTCTTTTTTATAAGGATTTTTAGAATTACATTCGATGTTTTAAAATAGCACTCATAAATTCCTGTTGTTTTTACAAAATATTTAATAATTTTACATTCTGGTTTTAATAAAAATTTAATACTTATCATATGTCCGGACATAGTAAATGGTCAACCATTAAGCGCAAAAAAGGAGCATTAGATGCAAAGCGATCCAAAGCATTCTCCAAAATAATAAAAGAAATAACTGTTGCGGTTAAAGAAGGTGGAGAAGATGCAGATTCGAATCCACGATTGCGTGTAGCTATTG
This sequence comes from Bacteroidales bacterium, assembly GCA_029931995.1. Lineage (GTDB taxonomy): Bacteria > Bacteroidota > Bacteroidia > Bacteroidales. Next base: position 1,893 of record JAOZQX010000244.1, on the reverse strand, counting down.
CAAATGCCAAAGGTGCCAGTATGCCTAAGGACACCATGCAAAGAGCCATCAATAAAGGAAAAGATAGCAATGCTGCAAACTTTTTGGAGCTTACTTATGAGGGGTATTTAGCACATGGAATTGCTGTTTTTGTGGAATGTACTACCGATAACCAACAACGTACCGTTTCGAACGTTCGAGCAATTTTTAATAAATATAGCGGCAACCTTGGCACCAATGGGTCATTAAGCTTCATGTTTGACCGAAAAGGAATTTTTGAAATCCCTAAAGGTAATTTAGATAATGATGAATTTGAATTGGAGATGATTGATGGAGGTGCCGAAGATATTGAATTAAATGAGGGTATTTTCACAGTTACAACATCAATGGAAGATTTTGGAAATATGATGAAGAAACTGGAAGAAATGAACATTGAGCCCGAAAATGCAGAATTACAACGAATCCCAAATGATGCCATTACACTCGACACTGAAGCTGCTTTAAAAATTATGAAAGTTATTGATATTTTTGAAGAAGATGAGGACGTTCAAAACGTATTTCACAATCTGGAAATCACCGATGAGCTGATGGAACAGTTATAAAAATATTTGATAATTTAAAAAAGAAGGGGTGTCGCCTTAAGGCGACACCCCTTCTTTTTTTTATCGTCATTCTGAACTTGTTTCAGAATCAAAAAATATTGCTTATGAGATGCTGAAATAAATTCAGCATGACGTACCTAATAAATTATGATATTTCGACAAGTCCGTTATAACGCCAATTCCACTTTTTTAATTTCTGCAATATTCAAATACATCTCTTTTTCAAGTTCGAGAAATGAATCCTGACTATTATAATAAAACGAAGATTCGGTAATAAAATCCATTAAAGAAATTTCGCCCAAATCAAAGGCCAATAAAAGACTTTTATTAGGTGCAATCCTTTCCAGTAATCCTCTCATATTTTCAAAACGATTTTTCTGGCTTTGGTACTGCATCCATAATTGCTCCCACCTGGCTTCATGATTCTGATTGAATTGAATCAATTGATTCTCTTTCTCACTAAAAGCAATTTTCGATAATTTAATCGTATTGCGCTTATGCCATAAAGGAATACTGATACCGGCTTTTATCCCTCTTAATTTATCATTTAAAATACTTTCGGAAGCATAAGCCACAGAAAATTCGGGTAAATATTCGTTAGCACTTAATTGAATATGCTGCTTTTGCAAACCCATTTCTTCCTTTACTATTAAATAATCGGCATCCTGCTGAATAAATATTAAACGAGCATCTTCCTCGTTCTCAACATTAAGAAAATCAGGGTATACCTTACTTTCAAGCTGAATCGGTTTATTCCCATTTAAAGCCTTTAAAGCCAATCCGAGTTTGTGTATGTCTGTTTTACATAACTCAACTGCATTCTGGAGATTTAGGAATTGCAAATCAGCTTTGTCTTTCTCAAGTAAGCTAACTTCTCCGTATTCCAACATACGCCCTGTCATTTCGCCCACTTTTTTCGCATCGGCTAAACGATCCTCCAACACAAGCAATAGTTTATGATGATAAACCAACTCAAGCATTAAATTTAGTGCTTCGGCCACTACCTCTTGCTTTGCTTTCTGATAAAACTTATCGGCCATTGACTGCTGAATACGGCTGTATTTAGCCCTACTCGCGTAAACCGTTGGAAAATCAAAGCTTTGAGAAACACTAAAGTCTTTTTTATTGCCAATACTTACCGGGTTTCCCCACATATAGCCAAATTCAACTTCCGGATCGGCAGGAAGTAAACCAATTGTCGATTCAATTTTCAAACGCTCAGTTTCTTTTTCAGCCACCTTTAATTGTTGATTATTTGTCAAAATTTCATCCAATACACTTCTCAGATCCTGTTGAGCATAAGTTGCATTCA
>JAOZQX010000243.1 GCA_029931995.1 Bacteroidales bacterium | reverse complement strand
ACAATGTTCAAGTGTAATTATGATTTTCTGGAAATCAAGAGTTCGATTCGTATTGCTAGTTCTTCTGGGTTAAATGGTTTGACTATATAATCGTCGGCTCCAAGTTTCAAGCATTTAATTTTTTCATTACTACTTTCAATACCAGACAGCATAATGATTGGGATATGTCGAAAATAGCCACTTGCCCTTAAGTTCTTAACAAATTCGTAGCCATCTAAATTGGGCATTTGAATATCTGCCACAATTAAATCAGGTATATTTCCTTCTTCTAACCAACCTAAACCTTCTAAACCATCATTTTTGGTTATAACTGTATAGGTTTTATTCAAGAAATTCTCTAATAACATTCTAATACTCAACTCATCATCAATAACCAGAATTTTCTTTTTCATATAATCAGTAATTAGTCAATTAGTAATTATTTGGATAAACACCTTTGTTCACGTTGTACAAAAATAAGATAAAATATCAATTATGGAAATACATCAGCAAAAGTTATTTAACAAGTTAAAGTTAATAAATCAAATATGTAAATAAAAGCTATGCGAATAGAAAAACAGAAAAACAGATTGATATCTATCGATTTCTCAATATTTCTTGCATCTGTTTAATTTCATCCCTCAAACGGGCAGCTTCAATAAAATCAAGTTCCTTAACCGCACCCTCCATATTTTTTTGGCTCTTATGAATTGCTTTTTGAAGTTGGTCTTTACTCATATATTGTACAATAGGATCGGCTGCAATCGAAGCATTCTCTTGTTCAATATAAATTTTTGATCCGGCCACAGACGTTTGCTCCATAATAGATTTTGTTGATTTAACAATTTGAGTGGGGGTAATACCATGCTTATGATTATAAGCCTGTTGTTTTGCTCTTCGGCGATTGGTTTCATTAATTGTAAGCTGCATAGAATTGGTGATTTTGTCAGCATACATAATTACCAAGCTATCAATATTTCGAGCCGCACGACCTGCTGTTTGCGTTAATGATCGCTCCGAACGCAAAAATCCCTCCTTATCCGCATCTAAAATTGCAACTAAAGAAACCTCCGGTAAATCAAGGCCTTCGCGCAAAAGATTAACCCCAACAAGTACATCAATTTCACCCAGCCTTAAGCTTCGAAGAATTTCTACGCGATCGAGTGTGGCTACGTCAGAATGAATATATTTTGTACTTATATTTAGGTTAAGCAAATATTTTGTTAATTCTTCAGCCATTCGTTTGGTAAGTGTTGTAACTAAAACCCTTTCATTCTTTTTTATAACCCGACTGACTTCATTCAATAAATCATCAATCTGATTTTGGCTGGGACGGACTTCAATAGGCGGATCGAGCAATCCTGTTGGACGAATCAATTGATCAACAAAAACACCATCAGATTTTTGTAATTCATAATCAGCAGGTGTGGCACTCATGAAAATTGTTTGAGTAATCATCGACTCAAACTCATCAAATTTTAAGGGTCGATTATCCATGGCCGAAGGCAATCTAAAACCATATTCAACCAAGTTCATTTTGCGAGAGCGATCACCACCATACATCGCCCTTACTTGTGGAAGAGTAACATGGCTTTCATCTACCACTAATAAAAAGTCATCGGGAAAATAATCGATCAAGCAGAAGGGGCGGGAACCTGATTTACGACCATCAAAATATCTGGAATAATTTTCGATACCCGAACAATAGCCTAATTCACGCATCATCTCCAAATCATAATTTACACGATCTTCCAAACGCTTGGCTTCAATATGTTTACCAATTCCCTTAAAATACTCAACTTGTTTAACCAGATCATCCTGTATCTCATAAATGGATGATAGCATTTTATCTTTCGAGGTTACGAAAATATTAGCCGGAAAAATTGTCATTTCATCCATCTGATTAATTGCTTTTCCTGTAACAGGATCAAAAGATTCCAAGTCCTCAATTTCGTCGCCAAAAAATATAATACGGTAACAAACATCTGCGTAAGCAGGGAAAACATCAACTGTATCGCCTTTTACACGAAAGTTCCCACGATTCAGTTCAACTTCATTTCGTGAGTATAAGCTTCCAACCAAAGCATGCAAAAATTTATTTCGATTTAGCAACTCACCTTTTCGAAGTCGGATTACATTACTCGTAAAATCATCCGGGTTTCCGATACCGTAAATACACGAAACCGATGAAACTACAATTACATCACGGCGTCCAGATAAAAGGGCAGAAGAAGTACTTAAACGAAGTTTTTCAATTTCATCATTTATGGAAAGGTCTTTCTCGATATAGGTATTTGTAACGGGAAGGTAGGCCTCAGGTTGGTAATAATCGTAATACGATACAAAATACTCCACGGAATTATTCGGAAAAAATTGTTTGAATTCGCCATACAATTGAGCCGCTAAAGTTTTATTATGGCTCAACACCAGAACGGGTCGATCAAGCTTTTCGATTACATTAGCAATGGTGAATGTTTTACCCGAGCCTGTTACACCCAAAAGGGTTTGGGCTTCGTCGCCACGCCTAATGCCTTCAACCAATTGTTTTATAGCTTCCGGTTGATCGCCTGTTGGTTTAAAATCCGATACTAATTTAAATTTCATATTTTTCCGATATGGAAAACAAAAGTAATATTTTGAGCGAGAATAAGCGAAAAATTAATGAATCTCAAAGCTGGCTTTTACCGGATAGTGGTCGGATAAATTTATATCCATTTCTTCATAACTCAAGGGAGTAAACTCGTCATCAAATAAAATATAATCGATACGAAAAGCCGGGATTTTACCTATGAGTGTTTTACCAAGCCCTTTACCTTTACTTACAAAAGCATCTTGAAAATTGGAGGCCAATTGATGATAAGTATAAGATACAGGAGTGTCATTAAAATCGCCGCAAATTACGATAGAGTAAGGAGGTGATTCCATATGTTTTTTTAATACAGCCACTTGTTTAGCGCGCTTTTCATTGGCCATTATTACTTTTTTTACAATTTGTCGCGTATTTGCTGTATAGTCACTTTCACCAGCAGAACTTGTAAGGTAATTGTAATCATCGTAGTTGAGGCGAATAGATTCGAGGTGAATATTGTATAAACGAATCGTATCATTTTCAATTTCTAAATCGGTATAAATTCCAAATTTACGGGTCTCATCCAAATCAAAAATTCCTTTCCCAACAATAGGGAAACGGCTAAAAGTAACCAAGCCAACAACTTTGCCCTGACTAGGATTGAAATAACTTTCATACAAATAATTATTGGCCTTAAGCCGCTCTT
>JAOZQX010000242.1:2937-3263 GCA_029931995.1 Bacteroidales bacterium | reverse complement strand
CAATCCATATTGCTATTTTAATTAATGAATTCATTGATTAGAAAATTATTGATAAATTAAACTTAAATGCTAGATTGTCAAAAGTATTACTTGATGCGTAATCTCCATATTTTATAAATATCCCAGCTCCCAGACCAATATAAGCAAAGTTTACATAATTAAATTTTAATAAATTTTCAATATTAATTCCACTCTCAAAATATCCTTTATTAAAGGTAAACCGTTCTTGACAGCGAGAATGCATAATGTAATATATGTAATATATTTAATATAAGAATAATTTACAAATGAGAATTTTATGGCTCGCGTTCTATTAACAACAACTT
>JAOZQX010000242.1:0-2927 GCA_029931995.1 Bacteroidales bacterium | reverse complement strand
TATTCTAGGTTCGGAAATCTTACTATAGAACAAAGGTTTTAGGAACGTGTGTTTGAAATGCATAATAAATGATTCTGTATGTGTAAATTCATAAGGATGCATGGTTTGAAAATAGTTTTTTGCGTAAAAAGGTAATGATGGGGTAAAGGCACCGTAAGCAGAAATAAATTTGTAATAAGGTAAATCAGCACTCCCTATAAGTTTATTATACGTAATAAAAATGGACTGTTTACCTATTCGTTCTATATAGTAAGTGTAATCTAATGAAAATGTTAATCTGGTATAAGAAAAATCACCTTCCCATTTATTAATCCCTTTTACATAGGTAAAATAAAGAATGGGGAATTTGTAAGATAAATTGTTCGGTTCAAAAAACTGCTGCTCCTTTTTATTAAGATTAATTTTTGCAGAAGCGTAGATCTCTGTAAAATTTGATTCCTCGAAAGTAAAATAGAAGTCTTGAATGCGTTCTTTTTTTATACTAATCAAAAATGAACTGTTGTCAATTTTTTTCTGTATTGATAGGCTGAATGACTCCATACTATTTAAACTATCTTTCATCATATTACGCCAAAAGTCTGATTTTTTGGCAAATCCCATATCAAGCGATCCTCTTTCAACTAAATCTGTTTTATATTTTCCTTCAATCTCAACTTTCTGTTTTGGAAATTTATATTTAATCAATCCTCCGTATTTTTTTTTCTTATCACCCGTTCCGTAAGCAATAAAGCCTCCCATTGTAAATCGTTTTGATAAGGTTTCATTTGTATATACTCCAATTCCTAATCTGTAATTTTAATGTAAATTATATTGCATCTCAGATAACTCAAAATCCATAATTTTAAAAGGAATTCTGCCTTGTGAAAGTTTATTGATGAAATTTAGTTTTCCATCAAAGTTTTTGACAAGCCCAATGCTATCTGCCCATTTGTAAGTGTTTTGTTCTTTTAAAGTTAAGTCGAAGGATCGTAAATTATCTATTGGAATTAAACTATTTGAATTTGTAACTGGATGAATTTCTGAGGTGTTAAATTTATATTTTTTTATATGAGTATAACTCTCTAGTTTTAATCCGTATTTCTTACTGGGGTATTTTTTGAAAGTTAACAGATAGTTTAATTTATAAGGTAAATAGTGATTATTGATGCTAATATATTCTTGTTCAATTTTCAGGCTCACCAATTCTTGAATAGCAGGTTCTGCTGTAACATTTACAATTGCATAATTTTTTAATGATATATGCACCATGCCTTTTAATAATGATTTATTGATTGCTTTTGGGAAATACTCTATAGCAACTATTGTATCAGTTTCTTTGTAAATAGTATCTGTAATGTGATAACCATAATTTGAAATTCCTGATTTACTTATCGGATTGATATAAGTATTTTCAAATAAAGTAATGATGGGATCGTAAAAATGAAAGGGCTGTATTTGGGTTGTGAAATTTTCGATAGCAGGCTCCCGAAATCCAGAAAGTCGATACGATTTTATAGATTCATCTATCATAAGCCCGTGTTGAAAAATATTGTGTGAATATTTCTCAGAAATCAAAAGGTGTTTATTTTGTTGCTTTGATTGAATTTTTTGCAATAGTGAATCTGAAAAAAACTTTTTATTCGGTATGAAATTTATTGTTGTTTTATTATACTTTTCACAAGTAAAATAATTTAGTGAAGCAGGAGTATTTTCCTTTCTATGTGCTACTGCCTTTTTTATTGTTTTCAAAGCAATGTCCTGAGAAGATCTGATAATTATTTCGCTTAGTTTAAAAGTTTTAGGTTTGAGGTAAATATGGAAATTGTTTGATTCAATTTGTCTTAAATGAATTATTTTTTGTTTATAACCTAAAGATCTAATTACAAGGGAGTCATTCCGGATTTCTTCAAGCTGTAGAGTCTTAATTTGAACAAGGCCTTGTAAATTTGTCAACCATCCTCTGGTAGGTTTATTCAACAAATGAATGCTTGAAAAAGGAATGGATTCTTTTGTTTCTGAATCAATAACTGATATTGAGATGTCTCCTGTCGTTTGCGAAAAAGACCAAGTTGATATTCCTAATAATAGAATAAGAATAATTGTTTTGAGTTTATACATTCTTTCTTCTATTGGTTGATTATTTATACTTTCGAATTGTGTCTATACTTATGAGTTTAAGTATTTGCTTGTTGTTGCTAAACAGGTAAGGGTTATGAGCCATCAGTTAGAGAGTAGTAACCTCGTGTATATTAAATTTTATCTTTTTCTGAAAAAAGGAATCAGCTTTATTAAATTCTTTTGGCAATAATGAGTGTTTTATTTCTGTGTTGTCTAAGATGATAATTGTATCGCATAATTCTTTTAATGGGGTTAGAATATGAGACGAAATTAAAATAGTCTTCTTTTTTTTCAATGTTGCTAGCAACTCTTGTAATATGATATTTGTTGAGATGTCTAAATTATTAAATGGTTCGTCTAATATTAGTAAATCATTTTTTTGAAGCAATAACATAAGGATGTACAGTTTTTTCTTCATCCCATCAGAATAATTTTCAGCAAACTCTTTTTTTAGTGGCAAATCAAATAACTTATTCAATTTATCTATTTCATTATTATTTGGCTTTATCTGTCGAGCTGTTAAGCAAAAATTCAAGAATTCAAGTCCAGTTGTTTTAGGATAAATATATAGGTGAGATGGTAGAAAGCCAATTTTGAGTTTGCTTTTTGCAAACAAAATATCTCCTTCAAAGGGTGTCAAACCAACAATACTATTAAATAGAGTTGTCTTACCAGACCCATTTAGACCTACTATCCCATGTATTTTATTTTTTTCGAAATAATAATTAATATTATTTAGGACAAGCTTGCTGGAATACCTTTTAGTTAATTTATGTACCCGTTGTGCATTTGTAAAAGAGGGTAAAAAAAGTTGTCCATTGGCATAAAAA
>JAOZQX010000241.1 GCA_029931995.1 Bacteroidales bacterium | reverse complement strand
CAAAACCAATGTATATTTCTGTTGGCTTTATTATTGAAGAAGGTTTTCAGATTTCAGATTTAGAAGAAATTGTAAAAAGCATGGCCGAAGAAGCAAAAAAAGCCAATATTTTAATAGTTACCGGCGACACTAAAGTGGTGGATAAAGGCAAAGCTGATAAAGTTTTTATCAATACTTCCGGTATTGGTATTCTAGACAAGAAATACATTCCTATAAGTAATGGAGAGAATGTTGGAATTGGCGATAAAATTATCATCAACGGCAGCATTGGCGATCATGGAATGACTATAATGAGTGCCAGAAATGAGCTAAACATCCGTGCTAAAATTGAGTCGGATTGTGCTTGTTTGAATCATCTCATCTCTGAAATTCTGGATAGCGGAGCAAATGTGAAATTTATGCGCGATGCTACCCGCGGTGGGGTTGCCACCGTTTTAACCGAATTGGTTGAGAAAAGAAACTACGGATTAGAGGTTGAGGAATCAGCATTGGCCATTAAAGAAGGAGTTCGCGGAATGTGCGAATTACTTGGATTTGATCCGCTTTATGTGGCTAACGAAGGCAAAGTAGTCATGGTTGTTTCTGCTGAAGATGCACCTAAAGTACTTGATATTATGCATGCTCACGAATTTGGAAAAGAGGCCAATATTATTGGGCAAATTGTGGACGATCATCATGGCAAAGGCTGGATAGAAACAGGTATTGGTGGAAAACGAATCATTGATATGCTGGCTGGAGAACAGTTACCGCGTATCTGCTAACAACAAAATTTATGAACTGGGAAGACATATTTAACACAACCCGACTAGGGGAAGAGGATAAAAGTTCGACTACAGGATTGGCTCGTAATGAATTTCAGCGTGATTACGATCGCATTATTTTTTCTTCGCCTTTTCGTCGTTTACAGAACAAAACCCAAGTCTTACCCTTTCCAAATTCAGATTATGTTCGCAATCGTTTAACCCACAGCTTAGAGGCCGGGTCAGCAGGGCGATCTCTCGGAACTATTGTTGGAAATGCTATAATTAAGAAGCATCTAATTTTAAAGAAACAAGAAATTTCAGCCCATGATTTTGGGGCAGTTATAGGTGCTGCTTGCATTGCTCACGATATTGGGAATCCTCCTTTTGGTCATGCCGGCGAAGAAGCAATTTCTTATTTTTTTAAAGAAAATGAGGGGAACTCATTATTGAGAAATCTCACAAAAGAGCAGCTAGCTGACCTACAAAACTTTGAAGGAAATGCTGCCGGTTTTCGTTTATTAGCAAACAGTTTACCCGCACAAACATCGCTCAAAGGAGGGCTGGGTCTCACCTACTTAAGCTATGCTACTTTTACAAAATATCCTAAAACATCACTGCCAAATTTAAAAGATAGTGGAATCGCATTTCTGAAGAAATACGGCGTATTCCAAACCGAAATTGAAACATTCAAACAAATTGCCGACACCTTAAAAATGCATCCTTTTGGAGGGCATAAAAATGTTTGGAAACGTCATCCTTGCATATTTGGTTGAGGCTGCCGATGATATTTGTTATCGCATTATAGATTTTGAAGATGGGTTTAATCTTGGAATCATTTCTTTTCAGGAAATTGAAAAATTATTTTTAGAAATTCTGGAAAAAAACTGGACAAATAGTGAAGTCAAATATGAAAAAATTCACGAAAACAAAAGTAAAATTGGCTATTTACGTGCAAAAGTAATTAATCATCTTATTTACAAAACTTCGCAAGTTTTTATTGAAAATGAAGATGAAATTATGGCTGGCGACTTTCGCAAAAGTCTGATCGACCATATCTCTGAAAAGAAAATTTTAAAAACCATCCAGAAAAGAAGCATCGATGACATATATCAATATGAGTCAGTCGTTAAGATTGAATCAGCTGGATTTAAAGTATTACCCGAACTATTAGATCTATTCATTAAAGCATACAAAAACCCAAAACATCCCAAATACAAACGTATTTATAAACTTATTCCTCTGCAATATTTTAATTTGGATGGAAAACCCTTCAACTCTGATTACGAAAACATCCTAAATCTAACAATGTTTATTTCCGGAATGACCGATAAATATGCAATTAATCTTTATCGCAATATAAGCGGTATTGACTTGCCAAACTATTAAGATCACTACTTCTTTATTTTCGCTTCATTGAAATAAAAGCTAAATCGGGAGTTGCAAAAGGAACAAAATTCATGCTAACTTTCATAAAACAATCATAAGTATGTTTAACGACCAACGAAGTAAAAAAATAATTTTTGTTGCACATTGTATCCTCAATCAAAATTCGATTTCAGATGGAACGGCTGATTTCCCTGCAACAGTAAAACCAATTTTGGATTTCCTAATAAAAGAGAATGTCGGAATAATACAACTCCCCTGCCCTGAACTCAATTGTTTGGGGCTTGACAGGGGAAATCCTAAAGGAAGTCAATCTGATGTAATTATTGAAAATACGCGTATCAAAGGAGCTTTAAAAAATGAAATAGTACAAAAAAAGTTGCAGCTCCTAATTGGTCAAATTGTTTATCAAATTGAGGAATACCTAAAACACAATTTCAATATTATCGGCTTAATTGGAATAAACCGCTCACCAAGCTGTGGGGTCGAAACCACTTCAAAAAACAATCAGGAAGCAAAAGGCAAAGGTTTTTTTACATCTTTACTTCTAAATGAGTTAGATAAAAAAAACATAAACCTTAAGATGCTTGGGATTAAAACCTCAAATTTAGATGAGGCCTTAGAAAAAGTCTCACAATTATTCTAAAAATCCTTAACATAAAAAAGAGCTATATTTGAGCCCTTAAATTTTTTACAATGGAGAATATTTGCTTTTTTAACACCACCCGCTTTTGGGGAGGTGGCGAAAAATTTAATCATGAATATGCATTAGGATTCGAGAAAAGAGGATATAATATTACAATGGTTTGTAAAAAAGAAGCTCCTCTTTCAAACAAATCGAAACAATCAGGTCTAACCCAATTTAATATAAATATTGGTAATTTATCCTTTTTAAATCCTTTCAAACAAATTAAGCTTATCCGTTTTTTTAGAACTAAAAAAATCGACACTGTAATATTTTCTTCCTCACCCGATCTAAAGCTCGGTGCAATTGCAGCAAAATTAGCCAAAGTGGAAAACATTGTTTATCGAAGAGGTCTTGCTGTTCCCATAAAAAACAAATTTATCAACCGAATTATACTGAGTAAAATACTCACGCATTTTTTTGCAAACTCAGTTGAAACTAAAAAAACAATTCT
>JAOZQX010000240.1 GCA_029931995.1 Bacteroidales bacterium | reverse complement strand
TGGATGCTTTAGAGCTTAATTTTTACTCAACACCCCACGAATTTGATGTAATGGGCAAAGCCATTGTACAGGCACAATTTGACACACTGGAAGCCATCACAAAGTCGGTAAAAATACCTGTGAGCATTAAACTCAGCCCCTATTACACCAATGCTTTATACGTCATTAACGAAATGGATAAAGTAGGTGTGAACGGATTTGTTTTATTCAACCGTTTATTCCAACCCGATATTGATATTGAAAAAGAAGCCCATCATTTTCCATACAACTTAAGTTCAGAAAACGACAATCGCTTAGCCTTACGTTATGCCGGTTTACTTTACAATAATGTGAATGCAGATGTTTGTAGCAATACAGGAATTTTGTCGGGAGCTGATGTTATAAAAATGATTTTAGCCGGAGCCGATGCCGTTCAGGTAGTAAGTGCTATTTACCAAAAAGGGCCTAAAGTAATCGCAAAAATGTTAAGCGAACTAGAAGAATGGATGGCAAAAAAAGACTACAATTCTTTGGCCGATTTCAGAGGCAAATTATCTAAAAAAGAACTCGGTGATCGGTTCACATATAAACGTGCACAGTACGTTGATATTTTAATGAAATCGGAAGAAATTTTTAAAAAACATCCTGTTGTGTAGAGTAAAAAATATTTATTTGAAATGCAATCCGCTTTTTGAGGCTTGCGTCATTTTTTTACCATAACGACTCCTGCCATGACTCCCTAAAAATTTGTTGTCCTTTTTTACTTTTGGCTGTATAAACATCCTCGCCATCAAATAAAAAAATCATCTCAAGTTTCAAATTACCTGCATCAAAATTTGAATCGTAATGCATTGCAATTTCATTGGCTGTACAAAAAGGTTTTCCAAATAATTCATCAATAGCAAACAACTTACTGTCTTCATAAATCCTATATATCAATTCTGTACAAGCAATAAGAGTGTCTGTTGAGAAATCAAAATTAAAATCATATGGTCTGTCAAGCAACTCAAAAGCATGATATATTGCCTTGGTAACTTCTAACTTTGTCACCTTCGGACGCAAAGCAACAATTCCATCTTTTGCAGCAGCATCTGTAAAAAATGAAAGAACGACCCCTTCACTTAACGATTCAATAATTGGTCTACACGGTTCATTGCCAATATGTATTAAATACTTTTCTTGAAATTGGCTGTTAAGAAGTTTTTCCAGATTACCCGACTCCTCTCCCATTGACTTAACCCATTCGGAGCAAATACTGTCATTAGAAAAGAAATTATTTCGTTCGTTAGAATCACCGATATAAAAACCAGAATGTGTCCAAAAACCCGGAATGCCAATATTCGACAAATAATAATCGCTTCGATTAAGAAAAATATCTCCGGGCTTAATCGAAGCCCTTAATTGTTCAAGTTGCTTAACACTTATGCTTGCCGAATCGGGAGTAACAATTCTTGTATCTCCCGCCCAAGTATAAAATTTTGATTTGAGAGGATAGATATCCGGATCGAAATAATATTTTTTTATCAGGACATATGAAAATACACCAATTATTATAATAACTAATATGCTTATTAATTTTTTCAAATTTATTTGATTATTTAAACCAACGCAAGATTGGAAAACTTTCTTAAAAGCTATTGTAAATTTTTATTTTTTTAAGTTTTAATTGGGCAATGATAATTCCAAGCAACAATAAAACACAACCCAGAATCTCTCTTATATTTAAAACCTCTTGTAACAAAAACCATCCTCCAATGGCAGCAAACAAAGCCTCAAAACTAAGGATAATTGCTGCTAAAGCAGGCTTGGTGTTTCGTTGCCCTGCCACTTGTAATGTGTAGGCTACACCTACTGAAAACACACCGCCATAAATAATTGGAATGGCTGCCGAATAGATGGAAGCCCAAGCTATTTGTTCGATATTTATGGCAATTATCATGCTCAATAATGAAGTAACCGAGAATTGAATAATTGAAATTTTCAGTACATTAAATTGTGGCGATAACCAAGCAATAATCAATACATGTGAGGCAAAGAAAAAAGCGCCAATCAGCACATACACATCACCGATATTCATCGAGAAATCGCCTTTTACACTTAAAAAGTAAAGACCCAATGTAGCCAACACAACCCCTACCCACACTTGTTTTGTAGGACGTTGTTTAAAAATCAATCCCAGCAATGGAGTAATAACTACGTACAAGCTGGTAATAAATCCTGCATTACCGGCCGTTGTATTTACAATTCCTACTTGCTGCAAACTGGCACCCAAAAAAAGTGCTACTCCGGCTAATGAGCCTCCAACTATTAATGAAATTTTACTCTTCTGTTTAGGTGAGGATTTCTTAGCGCTTTTCGAGAAATATAATATTGGAGCTAAAGAAAGTGCGCCCAAAGCAAATCGTACTCCATTAAAAGTAAATGGACCGACAAACTCCATCCCCATCCGCTGAGCCACAAAAGCAAAACCCCAGATGATGGCTGTTGTCCACAGAAAAATGTATGACAATCTTGTTTTTGGGTTTCTCATCCTAATAATATTTTTTAAGAATCATATTCAATTCTTCTTCTTTGTTTTCTAAATCAGTCAATAATGCAAATTGATTTCTGGCTCTCACTAAATTATGATCAGAATATTTAGTTTTAAAATAAGTATCTCCTTGAAGATAGTCTGTAAAGAACCGAAGTCCAATCATTAAAATCATACATTTTGCACCTAAAAGCAAGTGCTCTTTTTCATTTTGTGAGATTTTATTCGTGAGTACTGATAAATATCCACGGCAAATTTCTTCAAAAATTTCAGTCCGTAAAACTACCTTTCCAATATCTTTCTCGTCTTCGGCAACCGGACTGGTAAAGGTTCTAACCATATCTCCAAAATCGTATAAAATACTACCGGGCATCACCGTATCCAGATCAATCACACAAACACCTTTCTCCGTTTCAATATCCATTAAAACATTGTTCAGTTTGGTGTCGTTATGCGTAATCCGAAGAGGAAGGATTTTGGTGTTTAATAATGTTTTCACTTTCGTGGATATAAAAGCTCTCGCCCTTACAAAATCAATTTCATCACTTACACAAGCAAGCCTATTTGAAAAATTTGTTTCAAAAGCTTCTTCAAACTGTTTAAAACGATATTCGAGATTATGAAAATCGGGGATGATTTCAAAGAAATCGTTGGGGTTTACATCCAACAAATTTCGTTGAAACTCAGCATATGATTTAGCAGCTTCAAAAGCCTGCGATGGATGCTCAACAACCTCAACCGATTTAGAGTTTGAAT
>JAOZQX010000239.1 GCA_029931995.1 Bacteroidales bacterium | reverse complement strand
ATCTGTTTTATTTTTTGAATAGTATAAGCACAAAGCAAACATTTTAGCAGAGTAAGTGCGAAACAAGAGAGCTTGCGCCTCTCTGTCGTTTTTAATACACCTTTTAATTAAATTTTGTAGTCTGCTTGTATCCACTCTATTCGTATTCGTTGTTTTGCTTAAGCAAATATAGTCATTAGCTTGTTGAAAATTTAAATTTCAAAATTGGGTAACCGATAACTAATTTGCTGCCGGTAACCCAATTTGAACGAAAAAGACCGAATACTTAATCAAAAAATGATTAAATAATTTTACCAAATAAAAAAACAAGCTTATTCAACTACATCAATTCTACTTAAGAATTGAATATTTTGCAAGTCCGAATAATCATACTGATAAAAACCATCTTCGCCAATTAAAAGAAGAACTCCATTGATTGGAATTACATCGAATGCATTAATATTTGAAAATGAGGCAATTTGATTTTCATCTATGGTTAAAGGGTCGTTAATATCAAATATTTTTAAACCTGCGTTCCCATCACAAAGAAACAGGGTCTCTCCATCAATACCCAAACCGTGTGGGTTTGTCATAGGGTAACGCTTTAGCAAGGTTGGATTGTTAATGTCTTCTATGGAAATTACGTCCAGTTCGTTAACATTGTTCCAACAGTTTGTTCCTCCACGCAGAGTTACATAGGCTAGGTCATCCTTTACGATTACGGGATCACAACTTGTAACGTGCCAGAACTCACTAATATACATAGGCGAAAGTTCATTAGAGATATCGTAGATACGCATGCCATTTTGAGTTCCCAAAAACATTTTATCCCCTAAAAGGTACATCGTTTCAATATTCCATCCGGCATAAAAATCGGTGTACAGTTCGGGCTCGGCTGGATCATTCACACTAAAAATATGAAGTTTTGCTGCGTCCACAGTATATAAAACATCTTCATAAAGTCCGAATCTTGTCATGGATCCTCCAATGCCAAAGCCGCTTCCACTAATGCCTGCATAGCTGCTACTCCCACCAAATGTATTCACTCTTGCAAAGTCAAACTCAGCAAACACAGGATAGTAAATATCTCTAATTTCTTCTCTCACTGATTTGATTTCCCAGCCAACAACAACACCTTTTTCTTCATCAATTTTGGCTAAAGGATAGTCCTCATTATACGGAGGCAATACATAGGGGAATATATCTTTATTCCGATGTGTTTCAGTAATTGCATCAAGGTTGCTGATATCTAATGTTACTAAATCTACGTAACTATCAGCGTAAAGATTCGTGCCTTTTATGGCAATATCTACCACTCCGGGAATTTCTATAAATGTTTGATTTACCGGATTAAGTGGATCGGAATTATCAATAATATGAATGCCCTCTAATTGTTCTACAATAAATATATAATCATCTTTAAAATATAATTTGCCCGGATTCCGAGGATCACGAGATTCAATTTGATCAACAGCCTGAGCAAGTTCGTCATAAGTCATATAAATGGGGCTGTTTGCTACAAAAACCCTTACGTATTTGTCTTCGCAGGAAAATCCTGTAAGCATAAGTAGGATTAAGAGTATTATGTTAGTTTTTTTCATTTTCTTAATTTTAAGGGTTTATTTAAAGATTATTCCTACCCTGAAATTCATTCGATTATATTCTAACTCTAAGCGAATGTCATCTTCAGCTTCATAATTTAAGCGTTGATACCTATAACTTACTGAAAATGTAAGGCCGAAATTTTTGCTAAACATTTTGCGAATTCCAAAACCAGGGTTAATTAAAAAACCGCCTTTTGGTTTTACACTTGGCGGATAACCCCGAATCCAGATTGGAAAAAGATTCCAAAAAATTGGATTACTCGCTGCATCAACATCTCCTCCGGTAGAAATTGAATACCCACTTTGAAGAAATATGAACGGTGAAAAATCGCTTTTACGAAAATAATAACGCAAATCCACAACAAGAGGCATGTATGTTTCATCCAGAAAATCTACACCCAAGCCGATGCCAGCGGCAAACTGCTTAGTGATATGATAGCCGGTAACAGACATAAATGAAAAGGGGGATTTTAGATTGTTTTTTGACGAGCCAACTAGAATTCCTATGTCTGTATTATTAAAAAGACCCTTGAGAATAATTCGATCTTTAATTCCCGTTTTAACTGAATCCTGAGCCAAACTTTGCGTGGAAATTAGTAATGAGCAAAAAAGAAGCAGTGTTAATGGTAATCTATTTTTCATCATAAATCTTATTAGTTGTTGTTTCTATCTAAGATGAAAAAAGAGGACTAATGGTTGCGTAGAGTTCTAATTTTCTTTAAAAAATAATGATGCAAGCTTTATGACTAATGAATGATTTCTAAAAAATCTTGGGGTGTTTCACTGGGTCACTCTCATGCATAATATTGTAAACTGCTTCAAAAACATCTTCAGCATTGGGATTTGAGAAATAATCACCATCAGTGCTGTATGCTGCCCGGTGTGGTTTAGCCGATAAAGTCCGAGGTTCGGAATCAAGATGAAAATAGCCTTTTTGTTCTTCAATAACTTTTTGCATCATATAAGCGGTGGCACCACCCGGAACATCCTCATCAAAAAACAGTACACGATTTGTTTTCTTAAGAGATTCGGAAATTATGTGATTGGTATCGAAGGGGAGCAGACTTTGTACATCAATAAGCTCCACACTAATATCATATTCTTTTAATTGTTCAACGGCATCTTTCGCTATGCGAACACATGAGCCATAAGTTACAAGACTTAGGTCTTTTCCCTTTTGCAATATTTCTACTTTCCCTAACGGAATTTTGAAATCACCAATATTTGATGGCATTTTCTCGCGTAGGCGATACGCATTTAAAGGTTCAATAATCAAGGCCGGATCGTCAGAAGCAATTAAGGTGTTATAAAATCCGGCAGCTTGTGTCATGTTTCGTGGAACCAAAACATGCATGCCCCGAATTGAATTAATGACCATGCTTAAGGGTGAGCCCGAATGCCAAATACCTTCCAAACGGTGTCCGCGCGTACTGATTATCAGTGGAGCTTTTTGCCCGCCACGGGTGCGGTATTGTAAGGTTGCCAAATCATCGCTCATTACTTGCAATCCGTACAGCAAATAATCAAAATATTGAATTTCGGCAATGGGGCGCAAACCTCTGAGAGCCATTCCTAAACCTTGTCCAATAATAGTTGCTTCACGAATTCCAGTATCCGAAACACGAAGCTCCCCGTATTTTTTTTGCATACCTTCCAAGGTTTGATTCACACCTCCAATTTTACCAACATCTTCGA
>JAOZQX010000238.1 GCA_029931995.1 Bacteroidales bacterium | reverse complement strand
AAAACCACTTATTATCTAGTAGTGTTCCATTGGTTTGTAAACCATTCCCAATAATTTTTCCTTTACCATATTTTTTTTGATAGTGAATTGCTGTTTTGAAAAAGTCAATTCCCATTAATGTTGGCTCACCTCCTTGCCATAAAAAATTAATCTCTTTCCCAGATTGATTTATTGCTTGACCAATAATCTCATCCAGTGTGCTTTCTGTCATTTTAAAAGTATTCTCTTCAAATAAATCTTTCTTTTTTAAATAAAAGCAATATTCGCATTGAAGATTACAGGAAGGGCCTGCAGGTTTGATTAATACGGCAGATAAAGGTTTAATCATGTAATTAAGGTTGAGATTTTGAATCGACATCAAAAAAAATACAAACAAGACTATAAAAAACAAATATACTCCTTGTTTGTAATAATAAAAAAATCTGTGTAATCAATCAATTATTCACTGAATATGAATGTTATTCCCATGACATCCCCAATAAAGTTATTTTAACATCCACTCTAGGGCACTTTCTTTTCCGCTAAAGGGACGAACTTTTATGAAAGGAAGTTTTCTTGCAACAATTATTGGAAAGATCGTTTTCTTAGGAGTATTAACAATTACGGCCAGTTTTAATCGTCTTATTTGTTTACTGCGCAGCAGAAAACGAATTATTTTGCCTAATTCTGGGATGGACATTTTTAAGTTTGCATTGCTTGTATCAGTAATCATTCCAACACAGTGCTCGCTAATTTTATTCTCGGATATTAAA
Organism: Bacteroidales bacterium; assembly: GCA_029931995.1. Lineage (GTDB taxonomy): Bacteria > Bacteroidota > Bacteroidia > Bacteroidales. The sequence continues at coordinate 2,529 of JAOZQX010000238.1, read as the reverse complement.
TATTCAAAAGACGAGATTATTCCTTCGGCTGTCATATCTCCATTAAATTCACGGAAAATAATTTCTTTATCCTCAAAACGCTCGTAAAAATATCTTATATCACCCATTTCGAAGTCCTAAATAAATAATCTCTTTACCAAATATCTAAAAAATAAAGGCTTAAAGCAAGATGTTTTATGTCATAATCTTTTACAGGCTACATTGATGTTCTGTTCTGTTAATAATTTCATTCTGAAGTTCTTCGGTTAGATCCACAAAATAATCGGAATAGCCTGCCACCCGAACAATCAAATCTTTATATGCATCCGGGTTTGCCTGGGCTTTTCTTAAGGTTTTAGCATCAACTACATTAAACTGAATGTGATGCCCGTCTAAGCGAAAATAGGAGCGAACGAGTTTGGCTATTTTATCAATGCCCTCATCCGTTGAAAAAAAGTCGGGTGTAAACTTTTGGTTTAAGAGGGTGCCTCCGGTTTTAATATGATCGATTTTTGAGGCTGATTTCAGTACACTGGTTGGCCCCTTACGGTCGGCGCCCTGAACAGGAGAAATACCTTCTGACAGTGGTTGCCAGGCTTTTCGTCCGTCGGGCATAGCCCCAATCACACTGCCAAAATACATATGCGAAGTGGTGGGTAACATATTGATGCGGTATTTTCCGTCTTTGGTTGTAGGTCGGCCATCAACGGACTTCAAATACAGTTCAAAGACTTCTCGGGTCTGATTATCTGCATAATCATCATCGTTTCCGTATTTTGGAGTTTTGTTGATCAATGTGTTTTGCAATTCTGCATAGCCTTCAAAATTTTGATCTATTGCTTCTTTTAGTTCTAAAAATTCAATATTTTTCTGATCGAAAACATGATAGCGAATGGCGGTTAATTGATCGGTAATACTTCCCAATCCAACACCCTGAATATAATTAGTGTTGTAGCGTGCTCCACCTGCATTGTAATCTGTTGCATTTTTAATGCAATCTTCAATCACGAGCGACATGAACGGAGCCGGCATTTCTTTGGCATAAATTTGTTCAATGATATTGTTACCTGCAATTTTTATATCAATAAAATGGTGCAATTGTTTCTCGTAGGCAGCCATAAATTCATCAAATGATTTGAAAGAATTTAGTTCACCGGTTTTTATCCCAATGGTTTTTTGTGTTAGCGGATCATAGCCATTATTCAGCGTAAGTTCCAGTATTTTTGGTAAATTAAAATAGCCGGTTAAAATATAACTTTCCGTTCCAAATGCGCCGGTTTCTACGCAACCGCTGGCTCCTCCGTTGCGGGCATCGGTAATGTCTTTGCCCTGATAAAGCAACTCCTGAATAATGGCATCGGTATTAAAAATAGAGGGCTGCCCAAATCCGGTTTTTATAATTTTAAGTGCTCGTTTTATAAATCGGTCGGGATTTTTCTTGCTCAATTGAATCATTGATGAGGGTTGTAATAATCGCATTTCCTCAATTACATCCAGTATGAGGTAAGATAATTCGTTAACTGCATCTGAACCATCTTCTTTTACGCCGCCAATATTAATTAATGAGAAGTCGGTATAAGTTGAACTTTCTTTCAAGGTTACACCCATTTTTGGTGGTGTCGGATGATTGTTAAATTTTATCCAAAATGCCATCAATATTTCTTTGGCTCTTTTTTTGTTTAGCGTTCCTTCTTCAATTTCTTTTTTATAGAAAGGGTAGAGGTGTTGATCTAAACGACCGGGGTTAAACGAGTCCCAGGGATTTAGTTCAGTTATAATTCCTTGATGGATAAACCAATAATGTTGCAAGGCTTGCCAGAAAGTTTTTGGTGCTTCAGCTGGAACAATTTTAAGATTTTTGATTATTTGTTCCCATTCGGCAATTTTGTTTAGGTCTTCTTCTTCCTCAATTCTTGATTCAATTTTAGTGATATGACGTTTACTAAAAGCAATGATGGCATCGCAGGCGATATCCATAGCCTTGAGTTCTTCTTTTTTCTCAAAACATTTCGGGTCGTTGCAAAAACTAATGCGGGCTTTTGCATCTTTTATCTCTGCTTTTAAATCGTTAAATCCTTTACTGAACATCTTCTTTCCCAAAACGGTATGTCCTGGAGCTCGTTGTTCCTGAAATTCAGTAAATACACCTGCTTCATAAGCATTCTTCCATTCTTCACTAACCGAATCCATGATTTTCTTGCGAATGGTTTTTCCTTTCCAGTATGGAATAATTTTATCTTTATAAACCTGTTTGGTTTTATCGTCCACAATAAAATATTGCTTCTCACGATCATTCAATTGTTGGAGGTCATCCAATTCGTGCAAGCAAATTTCAGGATAGGTAGGCGTTGATTTTGGGAATTTACCTCGTTCACCAACAATCAATTCTCCTCTCATCACACAAATTTTTTTGTTTTCCAAAATGTGTTTGAATGCCATGGCTCGGCGAACAGGAATTGATAATTTTTCTGATTCGCTTTGGATATAAAAATCGGTAAGTAACTCAGCTCTTTGGTGCGTGATATAAGGTTCAGAGTTAGTGCTTTTATC
>JAOZQX010000237.1:2882-3296 GCA_029931995.1 Bacteroidales bacterium | reverse complement strand
TTTTTAATTCTTCTTGCACTCTGTTCTCGAGGTGAAGGTTTAACTCGCGTAATTGTGAGGAGATTTTTTTTCGTTCAGTAACATCCGTGATAAAAGTTAAAACAGCATCCTGATTTTCCCATTGAATAACGGCTGATTTAAGCTCAAACCAGCGTAAATCACCACTCTTAGTATAAGCTTGAATGTCGTACCGTTCAGGTACATCTTCGCCCTTTAAACGACCCAAATGATTGTTGTAAACAATCTCACGGTAATCGGGGTGTACAAATTGAGTAAAAGGTTTTGAAATGGACTCTTTAGGCAAAAATCCGGTTATTTCGTATAATTTAGGATTTATGAATCTAACAATACCGTTAATTGACAACATGATCCCGTCATTAGCATTCTCAAAAATTTGACGATATTTTTCTTCAC
>JAOZQX010000237.1:0-2872 GCA_029931995.1 Bacteroidales bacterium | reverse complement strand
AGCTTTTTAAGTTTTTCCTCAATTTGATCTCTATGGATGGCTGTACCAATTAGGCTTGCGGCAGTTGTCAATGCTTTTAATTCTAGCTCGTTCCACATCCTCTCATTTTTACAGTCATCAAATCCAATGAGCCCCCACCACTTATCTTGTAAAAAAATTGGAACTACAACAATAGATAAAATGTTTTGCGGGCTTAATATTTTTTGTTCATCTTCTGGGAAATCTTTAACAATTCCATGTAATGTTTTTCCTTCTGTTAATATGGCTTCCCATCTGTTAAATCCACTCTCAATAAATGAGAAATTTTGTAAAGTTTTATTATTGATTTGAGGTTCTATACCTTCTGCAACCCACTCGTATCTCTGGCTTGTGAAAATATTCCCTGATTTTTTTTGGTTTTTAAATAAATATACGCGGCTAACAGAAGTAGCCTCTCCAAGTTTTTCAAGTACTTGTGGAATTGTGTCTCCACCATAATTATCTCGTAGGAATTGTTCTCCCGCAAAACTCACGGCTTTTAAAATTGCATCACTTCTTTTTTGTGCTAGTTCGGCACTATCTTTTTTTTGTTCTTCCTCGCGGATATTTTTTTCAAATAATATGTTTTTTGCCTGTTCATCAATAACAGCCATTAGTTCGCTTTTTGTTACCGGTTTTACAAGAAACCCGCTAACACCTAACTTAATTGCCTTTGTAAAATATTCCTGCTGACTAAAAGCTGTCATGATTACAATTCTAGTTTTATGACTGCTTTTATTGATCTTTGAAATCATTTCCAGCCCATCCATAACAGGCATACGGATATCGCTAATAACCAAGTCTGGTTTATGTTTTTTAAAAAGAGCTAATCCTTTTTTTCCGTTTTCTCCAACATATAAATTTTTAGTTTTTTTATTTATAAACGGGACATATAATTGACGGATTACTTCTTCATCTTCAACATATAATATACTGATATCCTTTTGCTCCATTGTAATGCAATTAGTGCTTTTCGTATATTTTTTCCCCGGCTCTAATCTCTACAAATAAGGTGTTCTCAGCAGGGGGTATAGGACATGAATATTTGTGATTATAAGCACACAAAGGGTTGTATGCAAAGTTGAAATATATATAAAGAGAGTTTCCTTTAGGCATTCTGAAAACAATATAACGACCGGCACCGTATGATTCTTCCCCACAAGTTAAATCTCTGTATGGCAGAAATAAATAATCTTCATATCCTTCAATAGTAGAAAACTTTACATTTTGATAAGCTGTTAAAACATAGTCGACACTGTCAATTTTAAAGTGAAGTTTACCATAATTCCGATAAATCGGTAAGCGGTCGGTTGAGGTTTTCATTTTGAACTCCGTTTGAATAGAATCCTTAACAAGTAATGCTTTTACTTTGTATTTTTTTTGCGGAGGATAATAATTTAGATGGACAAAAGTTTTGAGCTGTTCTTCTGTCATCGGACTATTATTAGCTTTACTAAAAGCAATATTTTTTTCGTTTCTGTGATGATTAATTTCATCGATAAAATAACCTTCTGATAGTTCTTTTAATGCTTGTTCATCATCTGAACGAAAGAACAGGCGAGCGTACAAATAAGCTAATGATTCGTTGATAACCGTACGAAATCCTTTGCTTGTTTTCCACCATTTTTCCGGATCATAGCTACGGTCTTCGCCAGCAATAATGCCAATTTGAATGCTTTCGCCAACCGTATGTTGAAATAAATATTTAGTTCGGCGAGCATGACAACCCAAGGTATAAACATTCACTCTTTTTTGATTGGCATGGGTAGTGTCTAACCATTGTTTCATGAGCAATGCTGTTGAATAAGTGCGATCTCGATAAACAGTTTCCGGAATAGAAACGACATGTATCAGGCTGCTATCCAAGCCCATTTCAATTAGGGTCGAGCGCATTAAATCGGACGAAGTATTATAACCCGATAAATAATAACCCTGTCCTATGGGTTTCCCTGTAATCAGTATTTTGTCATAACCGCCATCATAAAATTCGGTCATCATATTTTGTAAAGTGTAATCGGGTAAAAATCCTTCAACCACCAGCAAATTGCTTGGTATTGGGTTGTTTACCGAGAGGTAGGTGTTTAGGTTTTTAAACCCAAGCATAAGAAGTATAAAGATGATCAGTACAATAGCAATTCTGGAAAACCAGCTTAAACCTAATCTGTTTCTACGTTTTAAAAGTTGTATTTTGCTCATAATAAAATTGAATATTTAAAGTGCCAAGTTAGCAATTTTTGATGATTTTAAATAAATGATAATTTGATTAATCAGATAATCATTAAATTTGTTTGAACATGCTTTGGAGTTAAGAGTTAAAAGTAAAAGTTAACAGTTTAAAGAATTTAATATTCAGCATCTAATATCTTACGTATTGTGTCTTGATACTCGAGTTTTAATACAAAATAACAATCAAACAATTGAATAAATGGACTACAAAACACAATTATTAGTCGTCATGCTGGCCTATATGGCCGTATTAATTATTTACGGGATTTATCAGGGACGTAAAGTGAAGACCGAAGCAGATTATGCCATAGCCGGACGTAAATTGCCGGGTTGGGTAGCCGCTTTATCCGAACGAGCTACCGGAGAATCTTCCTGGGCTTTATTGGGTTTGCCGGGTGCAGCTTATGCTACAGGTTTAACCGAAATATGGACAGCTTTGGGTTGTGTAATTGGAATAATTACAGCTTGGGTTGTTATTTCGTGGCGCTTGCGCGAGGAAGCAGAAAAATACAATGTAAATACCTTTACCGAATTTATTGCAAAACGGCATGGTGAAACCGGTGTTTGGTTACGTATTGTTGGAAGTTTTACTATCGTATTTTTCTTTTTCTTTTATGTTGGGGCGCAG
>JAOZQX010000236.1 GCA_029931995.1 Bacteroidales bacterium | reverse complement strand
AAAGCGTTCCATAACCAACAGCAGCCTCGCTTTTATTAGAAGTATTCAATAAAATATATCCGAATTTATTGGATAAAGCCATGAGTATTACTCCACGCACACGGGCCTGAATATTTTCTTCTGCAATATCAAAATTCGTTCCTTCAAATTGCGTTTTTACGCTTTCGCGGATACTTTCGTAAGAATCTTTGATGGGAATAATTTCATGCGGACTACCTAAATTCTCAGCTAAAGCTTTGGCATCATTAATTGAATGGTCCGAAGAAAATTCGGAAGGGAGTAAAACACATCTTACATTTTCACTACCCAATGCTTCGGCAGCAATCACCACTGTTACAGCAGAATCTATTCCGCCTGATAATCCAAGGATTGCTTTAGTAAATCCCAGTTTTTCAAAATAATTTCGAACGCCCATCACTAATCCATCGTGAATCAATGCAATTTTTGATGGAATTGGAACATCATCTTTCGAGTTATAAAGATGATCTAAATCAAAGACCTGAAAATCTTCTTCAAAATATTTTAATTCATCGACGATCTCACCATCAGCGTTCATAGCAAGAGAGCCGCCATCAAAAAGCAATTCGGTTTGAGCGCCCACATGATTTACATAAAACAATGGAAGTTTATATTTCTTAACGTTTTCCAGCAAAATTTCTTTTCTAACTTTAGCCTGCTCATAATGAAAAGGTGAAGCCGCAATATTGATCATCACATCAGGATTGAGCTTGAACAACTCATCCATTGGATTGATTTTATAAAGCGGATCATTGCCAATATTCCACAAGTCTTCACAAATAGTAATAGCTAATTTTTTACCTCTAAATTCGACCACCTCAAATTTTCGAGAAGGTTCAAAATAACGGTATTCATCAAAAATATCGTAATTCGGCAAAAGGGCTTTATGATGGCTTGATTTTATTTCACGGTCGGCAATAAAAACCGCCGAGTTAAACAAATCCTTGCCGTCAAATTCGGGGTTGCGAGTTGGCAAACCAATAACTACACCAATATTTTTTGTTAAGGGAATAATGGATTTGATGGCATTCCAGCACTTATCAATATAATCATCAAATTCCAAAAAATCTCGTGGAGGATAACCGGAAACAGCCAACTCTGCAAATATAACTAAATCAGATTTTTGTGCTTTGGCATTTTCAATAGCGTGGCTGATCTTCGATAAATTTTGATCAAAGTTTCCAATATGATAGTTCAACTGAGCTAAAGCAATTTTCAATTTTTTATCCCCCTAAACTCTAAAATAAAACTCCAATATAAAACTCCAAATAGTTATTAATTGATTTTTGGATGTCATTCGAAACATTATTTTGGAATCGTAAAACGTCCGTTATGCCATTATCAAAATTAACTCCTGTTATCAAATTTGTAGAGCCACCTACATTAAATTCCATTCCAATCCCGACAATCAACGAAACACGAAATGATTTAAGATTGCTTTTCAAATCAATTTCATCAATAACTTCATTGTCTCCAATTAAAAACTTATCCTTGGCTTTTCCCAAAAGTAAAAAGTTTGCCCCAAAACCAAAAACACCGAAAAAACTCTTCTTGGCATATTCATTAGTTTTCATTTTGAGAGTTAAAGGAACTTCCAGGTATTTGAAGTTATAGGTTCGGAACAATTCACCCTCTCCGCCGTAATCTGCAATATCATCTACATAATTTAAAGTCCCGTTCAAAAAAAGAATATTAACACCTGTATTCAGGTCGTATTTTTCCATTAAATGAAATTCAGCCATCACTCCCCAAGAAAATCCAATCTTATTTCCATCACTACTATAATCATCCAAACTTGGATTCATCCAGCCAATATTTGGAGCTACTTTAAATCCAAAAACAAATGGTTTATCTTGCGCTTTCAGGCTTGCACTTATAAAAACAAGTGCAATAATGCTAACTATAAAATATTTTCTCATGATAAAATATTTTGATAAAACTAAGTAATAAAATTATTCTATTACACTATAAATGTCATATTTATAATAAAAAGATGTTAAATGATAAATGTTGATAAAATGGCTAAAAACATGATTATTTTCTTATATTTGTTTCACAAAACTCAGTACGTGAATTTTTATTAACACAAACAAAATTAACCTTTTAGTATATCATGAAACGACTATGATAAAAGTTAATACACAGGGGAATGATTATAATTTCGAGTATTTATTCCATGTATAGCTAAGCATAGGAGTTCCATATAACCAACAAAACACAAATTATAACATATGAAAAAAATTACCTTACTTATTGTTTTTGCTCTTGTAGCAAGTAGTGCCTTTTCTCAGTTTACATTCGGCCCAAAAATTGGATACAATTCTGCAAAACTTAGTTTAGACCGCAGCAATATTACTTCGGATCTAAAAAATAATTTTCAATTTGGTGCCTTTATAAGGATTGGGACTCAAATTTATGTTCAACCTGAAATAAATTGGGTAACGCAAGGGAGTATCTTCAAAACACCCGAAGGCAGTAATCTTCCTAATTTTGAACAGGAAATTAAATTAAACACCATTCAACTACCTCTTTTAATTGGGGTAAAAGTCATCGACTTGAAATTATTTAACCTCCGTGCTTTTGGCGGACCAACTGCTTCGATCGTTACGAGCAAAGATATTAGCAATAAATTATCGACACTGTTTGAGCCTATTTCCGATGCCAATCTGGAAGATTTAATTTGGAGTTTTCAAGTAGGTGCAGGTATCGATATTATCAAATTTACCCTTGATATCCGATATAACTTCGGGATTAACAAGGTAATCGAATCGGTTGCAATTGAAGGGCAAGATGTTGAATTCAGCTCAAAACTCAATGGATTTAACGTTACGCTTGGCTGGAACCTTTTCTAAAACAATAAAAAGTTTAATTATACGTATTAAAAATGTCGGGTTCTAAATTTGGCATTTTTTTTACTTTTATACAATGCGAAGAATTTTTCTTTTTTCATTTTTATTGCTTTTTGTCTTTCTTTCGTGCAACACCAACTCTTCTAGAAAATTAGATTTTGATGTGTCAGATATTGATATCCCTGATTTTAAAATTGATCGGTACGAAGAAGACCTTTTTAGTATCGACACCTTAAATTTCGCAACCGAATTAAATAGTATTCAGAATAAATACCAAATTTTTTTAGGTACAGAAAATCTTAAAGAAAAAGGTATACAGCTACTGTACAATTACGTTACCGATCATAAACTCATCAATCTAAATAATAAAGTTCGGCAAAACTATCCTGATGTTTTCTTTTTGGAAGAAGAACTAAAAACAGCTTTTCA
>JAOZQX010000235.1:992-3337 GCA_029931995.1 Bacteroidales bacterium | reverse complement strand
TGGTTCGGTTCCAAGGGATGGAGAATTAAATCCGAATATTGTTGCTCGTGCATTAGGAATGACGGATGAAATTGGAGAACCAATTCCTGCGTTTGTAGTTGGACGTCCGCCCTCGCTTTGTAAAGGATGTTCGCATAACGATTCATTTCTTGCCTTAAATGAAGCCTTGAATGAATATTCAAGAGGCAGGGTATTTTCTGATATTGGTTGTTATACTTTGAGTGCTCTAAAACCCTTAGAATCAATCAACTCTTGTGTAGATATGGGAGCTTCAATTACGATGGCAATTGGTGCTGCTGAGGCTGGTTTAATACCTGCGGTAGCAGCTATTGGCGATTCCACTTTTACTCATTCGGGTATGACAGGATTGCTGGATGCCGTTAATAATAACTCACCAATAACTGTTCTTATTTTGGATAACTCGACTACCGGAATGACTGGGGGACAGAAATCATCAGCTCTAAACCGAATTGAAGCTATTTGTATTGGCTTGGGAGTTGATGAAGAACATATTCATATTTTAAAACCCCTTCCAAAACAACATGAAGAAAATGTTGCTGTAATTAAAAAAGAGCTGGAATACCGAGGTCTTTCGGTTATTATTCCTCGCAGAGAATGTATTCAAACCTTGAATAAAAAAATGCGTGCGAAACATAAAGCAAAACAATTAAAATTATAATAAGCTATTATAGGGTGAAACGAGCCATAAAAAATTATTAACACATGAAACGAGATATTATTTTAGCAGGTGTTGGCGGACAAGGTATACTTTCCATTGCTGCAACTATTGGAACGGCTGCCATTGATGCCGGATTATATTTAAAACAAGCCGAAGTTCATGGAATGAGCCAAAGGGGAGGAGATGTGCAGTCTAACTTACGACTGTCTTCAAAGGAGATTGCATCTGATTTAATCCCTGCCGGTCAAGCAGATATTATTATTTCTGTTGAACCAATGGAGTCTTTGAGATATTTGCCCATACTATCAAAAGAAGGATGGTTGGTTACGAATACTCAACCCTTTGTCAATATCCCGAACTATCCTCCAATTGAGGATGTTTTGAAGAAAATAGAATCTTTGCCCCGCTATATTGCTATAGATGCGGACGCGATTGCAAAAGAAATTGGATCGCCTAAATCCGCAAATATTGTAATCTTGGGGGCTAGTGCTCCATTTCTTGATCTAAGTCCTCAAGCTCTTGAAAATGCCATTCGTAAAATATTTGAAAATAAAGGTGAGGAAGTGATTAAAATGAATATTGATGCCTTCAGAGAGGGATTGAAATTTGCAAATGAGAATCAATAAATAAGAGCTTATTTAGTGAAAAACCCGTCCCGAATTTTGGGATGGGTTTTTGTATGTCTGTTCTTTTTGTTATTACTTAATTTTATCTTTGTTTTTATTAAAATGCAAAATTGATTTCTTATGAAAAAAATAGTATCTAGCTTGTTGATCCTAATCTTGATAGTAGCCTGCAAACAGCAGAATAGCTCGTCTGCAGAAGAAAAAACTAAAATTGATGAACTGATTAACGAGTGGCATATTGATGCGGCTAAAGGCAGTTTAGAAAGCTATTTTAATAAAATGACTGAAGATGCTTATTTTATTGGTACAGATGCTAGCGAGAAATGGTTGGCCAGTGAATTTAAAATATTTTGCAAACCTCATTTTGACGATGGTAGTGGCTGGGATTTTAAACCCTTAAAGCGTGAAATTTTCCTAAACGACAGGCAGGATTTTGCTTGGTTTGATGAACAATTGGATACCTGGATGGGCGTGTGTATGTCGTCAGGAGTATTGGTGAAAACTAAGGATGGATGGAAAATAAAGCATTATCAATTGTCTATTGCTGTTCCGAATGATTTGGTTCAGGATTTTATAGAATTGAAAAACGATAATCAAAATAATAACTAAAAAACTAAGGGTGCATGAATCGACGAGGAATTGAAGCCATTATTCTGATTGTAATAACAATTATCATTATCTTTTTTATTGATTTTCGTTACCGCATTTCACATATGGAAGATAAAAGTGATTTGGTGAATTTGCCGGCTTATGAACCAAATATGGAATACGGGATAATTATTGACTCTTTGGTGATTTATCGCGATAAAATTAAACGCAATCAATTTCTGGCAGATATATTACTGAAATATGGAGTTGATTATGCTACAATTGATTTAGCAGCCAAACGAGCCAAGCCTGTGTTCGATGTGAGGTATATTCGTTCGGGTCATAATTATTCAGTTTTATGTAAAAACGATTCTACAAATAAACTTCAGTATTTTGTTTATGAAGAATCGCCAACTTCCTTTGTTGTTTTTGATTTAGGAGATTCAGTACAT
>JAOZQX010000235.1:0-982 GCA_029931995.1 Bacteroidales bacterium | reverse complement strand
TTCACAAAGGTGTGAAAGAGGTTGAAACACAGCTTGTAAAAATGGATGGTGTAATTACGTCTTCACTTTGGAATGCTATTGTGGAAGCTGAGGCAAATCCCAATTTGGCTAATGAATTATCTGAAATATTTGCCTGGACAATTGATTTTTTTGGGGTGCAAAAAAATGATGCGTTTAATGTTATTTATGAAGAGTTATATGTAGAGGGACAAAAGATTGGGCTTGGAAAAGTTTTGGCAGCAAGATTTCAACATTTTAGTGCGAATCATTATGCATTTTATTTTGTCCAAGATAGTGTGGGTGATTATTTTGATGACAAGGGTGGTAGCATGAGACGTACTTTTTTAAAAGCCCCGCTTAGGTTTAAACGTATTAGTTCGAGATATTCAACCAGTCGTTTGCATCCGGTTTTAAAATATCGTCGACCACATTTGGGCGTAGATTATGCTGCGGCTGTGGGCACACCGGTACATACTGTTGGCGACGGAATTGTGAATCGTATTTGGCGAACCAGAGAAGGAGGAAGGCAGATCAGGATAAAACATAATGGAACTTACAGTACTGCGTATTTGCATTTGTCGGGTTATGCGAAAGGAATAAAGACTGGGAAAAAAGTGAAGCAGGGAGATGTGATTGCATATGTTGGTAAAACCGGCTTGGTCACTGGCCCTCATCTCGATTTCCGGTTTTATAGGAATGGAAAAGCCATTGACCCTTTAAAGGTTAAATCTGCTGCAGTACAACCTGTTGATTCCGTTTATCGAACTCAATTTGATTCGGTGGTGAACAATTATAAATATTATTTTGAGAAGGATAGTGTTATAAGTTTTAATTAACTATTATTTATTAATAGGTAATGGAGTTCGAATTAGTTAAGAAATTAATAATGATGGTATTGTGATTAATTTTTTTGATAGGCCATTGAATAAAAAAAGAGCTGAAATTAATTTCAGCTCTTTTTTATTTGAATGATTAGACTAAG
>JAOZQX010000012.1 GCA_029931995.1 Bacteroidales bacterium | reverse complement strand
AAATGTATCAATCCCTTTTTATGTTGATGGTTTTGGTGAAAGCGAGATTGTCATGAAAATTGAAGCTTTTGCCTACAACTATGAAAATGGAAAACTAAGCAAAACCGAATTAGATAAGAGTAGTATCTACGAAGAAAAAATAAATGACAGATGGCATGCGAAAAGATTTGCCATACCAAATCTTAAGAAAGGGACAAACATTGAATTTAGGTATGTTTTAGAAACACCTTTTCTTTTTAATATTCCAGATTGGCAATTTCAAGATAGAATACCAACAATTTATAGTGAGTACACTGTAAGAATGATCCCGATTTTTGAATATTCATTTATTACACAAGGAATTAGAAGATTTGATTATCAAAAATCGGAACATGGGAAACATGTAAGAACCTGGGGAAGAGTAGTTAAAAGTTTTGGCACAAATGTAGGAGATGGATTGGAATTTCAAGATATGGTTCACACTTATGTGATGAAAGATGTTCCAGCATTTATAGACGAATCATACATTACATCGGTGAATGACTATATCATGAAAATCGATTTTCAATTAGCTAAGATTTACTATAAAAGTGGCGACTCTAAAGAAATTATGACAAACTGGGCTAAAATGATTGAAGAGCTAACGAAAGATGCAAAATTTGGAAAACAAATAAAAAAATACACTAATTACGCTAAAAAAATATTAAAAGAAGATTTGAATATCAAGGGCTTAAAACCTGCTGATTTAGCACAGAAAATTATTGAACACGTAAAATCCTCTTACAATTGGGACGGTATTTATAGCAAGTATTCATCTGTAAAGGCAAATGAATTTTTAACTCAAAAATCTGGAAATTCATCTGACATAAATTTATTTTTAGTTGCTTTGCTTCAATCAGCAGGAATTGAAGCACACCCTGTAATCATAAGTACAAGAGGACATGGCCGTATTAAAGTTGATTATCCTTATGCCCATTTTTTTAATCATATTATCGTGGTAGTTCAAACTGACTCACAAACATTTTTATGCGATGCAACAAATAATCATATAGCCTATAACAGAATTCCTCCTACCTGTATTAACGGAAAAGGATTAGTCATTAATAATACGGAAGATATTAAATGGGCCGAACTAAATTTGAATCCTCTTTCCTACGATTTTAAAACAATAAATCTGGAAATCGATCCCGAATTACTTAAAGCGAACACAAGGATATCCATACAAGCTACAGAATATGAGGCTTTTGAATACAGAAACACCTATAAAAATGACTTAAAAAAACTCGAAACCCTTTTATTAGAAGGAGGCTTTAATACTGTTAATAAATTGGAAACAAAATATTATAAGGAAACTAATTCTCCATACATAATTATCGGACATGGAGAAGTTGAATTAGAGAAAATTGAAGATCAAATTATCATTTCTCCTTTTTTAAATTTCCCAATAAACGAAAACAAACTTACCCAAAGAAAGAGATCGTATCCGGTCGATTTTATTTATTCCAGAGATAAAGCATTTCACTCCATAATTAATATTCCAAACAACTATAAAATAGTTAGTTTTCCGGAAAACTTTCAACTGGAAAATGATCTTGCCGAAATTAATATTGAATATTTACCATCAGTAAATGGCATAGAAGTAACAGCAAAATACACATTTAAGAAAGCTGTTTACAGACCCAATGAATATTCTAGATTAAAAAGCTTCATCGATATCATTGTTAGAAAATTCAATGAATCAATTGTATTAGAAAAAATATAGTTTTACCGAGAATCAGCATTTATTTTCTTAGGTTCAATAGTAATATTTGAGCATTCCTATTTGAAAATCTTCCATACTTATATGTCTTGAGTGATTTTGTGCCTGCTCGTTTTCAATAGGCATAATAATTCTTCACTAAAAAATATAGGGTAATTAACAATTCATACATCTTAACAGCATTGCACCATATTATATTTAAAATAACCAATTAAAAGACCCAAACTTATGAAAAGATTATTCTCAATTACATGTATCACTATTGTATTATGTTTAACAAATTGCACAAAAAAACCTGATACACCTGCGCCAAATCCAGAACCCGAATTTGAAATCAGTAATTTAAGCGCAATTGTAAGCGATGGATATCATCCAAAATGGTCGCCTGACGGAAGCATGATTGTATACACGGTACGCACAGCAACTACCGTTGAATTATGGATTTACGAGCTTGCAAGCACAAATTCATACGCTATTGTTCAAGGAATGGATGGTGATTTAACTCCAACATGGAGTTCGGATTCCCGAGAAATTGCATTTGATGCCTATGAATCAGCAAATTCCCAGCGCATGCAGATATGGATAAAAAATCTTGATACCAATGCACTTACTATGTTTACGAATTCTGATTATGGGTGTGCAGTACCTGCATGGTCTAAGGATGGCACCCGAATAGCATTTCATGGAAATAATGGAATCCAAATTAAAAATGTAAGCACTGGTACATTAAGCACTATCCCAAACACTACTGGGGGATCCAGTCCGCATTGGAAATTTGATGATTCCCAGATTGTATTCACTATTGGACCTGAAGAAGTAAATGACATTTACACTATAAATCTTGATGGTTCAAACCGTACTAGAATTACAACATTCTCAGGTCGAGATGATCGTCCAAATTGGTCTCCGAATGGAGAAATAATTGCTTATGAAGTTTTTAATTCTACCAATAAAATATTTCTGTATTTTTTTGAATCTGGAAATTCTTATTCTTTTTCAGATGACATCACAGGTGGCAACCCATGTTGGTCACCAGATGGAACTCAACTTGCTTATGTTGTTCCTTATAGTGGGATCTGGACTGCTGATATCAATCTGAATTAATAATACTCGATTTATAAAAAAAAAAGACCGGCTAAATAGCCGGTCTTTTTAATTTATCTGTTTTTAAACTCTTGCAATCCTTCATCAAGGAATTCCACATATTCATCTACATCTAAATCGAAGGCACGTGGCGGAACTAAATTATTTCCTTCATGATCGACCAAAACATAATAGGGTTGAGCATTTACTCCAAACATATTAATTTGAAGATCAGCATTTTTCTTTCCAATGGTTTTCTTTACTTTTCCATCTCGAGGTGAAGTTACCCATTCTGACTCAGGTAATTTTGTGCGATCATCTACATACAAAGCAATAATTACATAGTCTTCACTCAGGCGTTTCAAAACCTCAGGATCAGACCAAACATTTTTCTCCATTACCTTGCAATTAGTACATGAATGTCCCTTAAAATCAAGCATCACAGGTTTGTTCAATTTTTTCGCACAAGCCATTCCTTGCTCATAATCAAAATAGCCCTGTAATCCGTGAGGTAAATGAAAAACATCATTGAATTTAGGTTCTTCACAAATTTCAGATTCTGAATTTACTGATATTGTGTTCACTTGGTTTTTCCCAATAAGCTCAACCAAATCAAAAGATGATTCGGTTGGAAGAAATCCTGATACAGCCTTCAAAGGGGCACCAATTAAACCAGGAATAAGATATACTACAAATGTAAAAGTAGCTATCACTAAAGCCAATCTAGGTACGCTGATAAAATTTACTGGGCTATCGTGTGAGAATTTTATTTTTCCTAATAAATAGAATCCCATTAAGGTGAATAGAACAATCCAAATAGCTATGAAAAATTCTCGGCTTAGATCCCATCCCAAAGTTTGATTTGGAACCAATAAAAATTTTGTACCCAAAGCAAGAATAATAAATCCAAGAACAACCTTCACAGAATTTAGCCACCCCCCCGATTGTGGGAGCTTACTTAATAAACTTGGGAAGAATGCCAGAAAAGTAAATAAGATTGCAAATGCCAATGAGAATCCAAACATCCCGACAATCGGCTGCAATAAGCTACCAGTTGCAGCTTCTACAAGAATTCCTCCAACAAAGGGTGCAGTACATGAGAATGAAACCAACACAAGCGTAAGTGCCATAAAAAATGAACCAACCAATCCACCTTTATCAACTTGCTTATCTGATTTATTTGTTAGTGATGCTGGCAATACCAATTCAAACATTCCAAAGAATGATGCTGCAAAAAATGCAAATAACAAAAAGAAAATGGTATTTGTAATCCAATGGCTACTTACATCTTTAATGGTATCGGCACCAAATAAAACAGTAACCAGTACTCCAATAAAAGTGTAGATCAAAATAATTGACAAACCAAATACAATTGCGTTGGTTCTGCTTTTTACTTTGCTACCTCCACTATTATTCATGAAGAAAGTAACAGTCATCGGAATCATCGGATAAACACAAGGAGTTAGCAATCCAAGTAAACCAGCCCCAAATGCAATAAAGAAAAATACAATTAATGAACTATTTCCTTCACTAGCGTCGGAAGTAGTTGCAGATTCTTCAACATCAGCTTTGGCTATAACTTTTTCTTCACCAATAGTAAATGAGTATTCAATTTCGGTGGGTGGTAAACATTTTGTATCGTCGCAACACATGAATTCCACAAAACCTTTAATGGTTGCAGAACTTTTGAGAAGTCTAATTTTTTGAGTAAAAACTGCTTGATCGGCAAAGTAGCGAATCATCATATCGAAGTTCGGATCGTACATTTCAACAGATTCTGTTTCGATTACTTTTCCAAGAAATTCAACGGCATCGTTTTCTTCAAACACAAATAAAGTAGCGGGAGGCTGCATTTCAATTTTTTGTGAATACAAGTGCCAAGGAGTGTCAATATCAGCAGTAAATACTAACTCATATTCATTATCCCCCAAGTCATTTTGACTAAACTTCCAAATTACCGGTTCTAAAACCTGAGCGATTCCTAAGTGGCTGGCCAACAATATGACAGCAAGGACTAAAATTTTTAAATATTTCATTTCTATAATTATTTTTAATAAATATTTCTGTCTACAAATTTACAATTAAGCTACTATTTTAAATATATGGATTGGGTTTTTAACTGTTTTTTAACCAATTTATATACATATCTAAATTATTCCGATTCAGTTAAAATTTCAATTAAGAATACATTTTGAGTATTATCTGTAATCTTATAACGATCATCCAATTGATGGCCAATAACCCAAACAATTTTCTCACCCGAACAAAGCAAATATGTGTTTTCCTTTTCAAAAAGGTTAAACTTTCGGTCGATAAAGAAATCGCTTAATTTTTTTTTGAATTTACTTCCCAATGGACAAAACACATCGCCTTCCTCCCAATTACGAATGATTAATGGAAACTTCAATTTTGAATAATCTAATGCAGCAATCGTATTTTTTACAGGAATGGCAAAGTTTTTATTCCGCTTTAGTTTCTCAAATTTCAAATAAACTGGCGAATCAATGCTGCCTGCTGATTCCTCAATCTCAATTTTTATTTCGGCTTGGTCATCCTGTTTTTCCCGAATAATTAAATAATCTCTGTCTTTAAGCAATTCGTGGGTCTCGGAGAAAAACAGTTTTCCTGATTCCTGATTCAAGGTTTGTACTATATCCTCAGTCTGGCTGAACAAAAATCCATACGATTTTAACAACTCAAACAAATAAGTAACCAAAGGTGAATATTTCTTTAATTTTTCGATAGAAAAATAATGCATCCCTGATTTTTTCGATTGCACCTCTCCCCTAACTAAATCAATATGCTGTTTATATATTTGCTCCGACTCACCAAAACGCTGCATATTAGCGTTAAGCAATTCTAAATAATTTTCATCCAAATTTTCAAGGGTGGGCATAAGTTTGTGTCGGATTTTATTCCGCAAATATTTATCCGAAGCATTCGAAGAATCCTCTCTAAACGGCAATTTTTGTTCTATCTGAAATTTTACTATTTCTTCTCTCTTTGCGAAAAGTAAAGGACGGATCAATACATTTTGCTTTGGAAGAATGCCTCGCAATCCTGAAATCCCTGTACCCCTCAATAAATTTATAAAGAGCGTTTCTACCTGATCATCTTTATGGTGAGCTGTAGCTATATATTGGTAAATATGCACCAAACGAATTTCCTCGAAATACTGATAACGCAATTCACGAGCAGCCATTTGGGTCGACAGTTTCTTTTGCTTTGCATAAGCTTCGGTGTCAAAGGAGGCCACATAAAAGGAAGCATTGTATTTTTTGGCAAGTCCTTCAACAAACTGCTCATCTCCATCTGATTCCTCGGCACGCAATTTAAAATTCACATGTGCCACTCCAAAATTAAATCCTGCCTGATAAAATAATTCAAGCATCACTACGGAATCCATTCCACCGCTTACAGTTAAAAGAATTTTATCTGTGGGGTTAAAAAGTTTATTTTTTTGGATATAAGATTTAAAAGCTTCAAGCATTGAGCAAAGTTAAAAAATTGCATCATCCATAAAACAAAAAAGCCCTTATCCGTCGGATAAGGGCTTTTAAATAAATCTGATTAAAAATAAATTCTATACTGCATCATGGGAAAAATACCCAATTGGTAAATAAACTTGGTATTATCAATACTGCCATCGTAAACCTGCATCAGCACATTATTATGATTGCTTATATTTTCCACATAAATCATCCACTCCTGTGTAATCTTTTTTGAGTTCACTCGATAGCCAAATTTTATGTCTGCCTTCAGATAATTAGGAAATTGTTTACTGTAGGCAAGCTCTTCGATGTATTCTGTGTTAAAAAAGGAGCTGCTTTTTGCCCGTGTTTTTTCAATATCGATTGGTGTATAACGGTTACCTCCGGCCAGGGTTGCTTTAAGATCGATAAATAATACGGAGCGCTCGTTCAATTTAAATTCTTTACCAATCAATGCATTTACCACATAATTTCCATTAAAGGCAGTATTTCTGCGTATTCCGTCGCTGGCCTTATATTCTGATTTAAATAATGATAAGGTAAATAAGTAATACAAGCCTTTATGATAAAACTTTTCAAGTGTAAACTCAAATCCATAGTTTCGACCCGTTCCACTATTTAGCAGGCTATCCCTAACTGCAACACCCCAATTAGCTCCCGTATTTAATAAACTAAAAGAACCTGCTTCTTCGGTAACCGGAATATTATACAAGGCCTGATAATACACTTCTGCTTTAATGCGGGTATTTTCTGCAATGCTCCAATCGTGACCCAATACAAAATGATGAGCTTTTGAAAATCCAAGATTTCTATTTGTTAATTCGATACCGCCCGTATTTAATCTTGTCTCAAAAAAGTGTGTTGAAGGATTCTGGGTTTGAGCATGTAAGCCATAAGCAAAATTAACTTTATGTTTAGGTGAGATACTCCATTCCATGCCAATACGAGGTTCAACGGAAAGTTCATTTGTCAAATCAAAATATAATAAATGAACACCCGGCACCATTCTAAACTGCTCACAAAATTTAATTTGCCATTGATTAAAAGCACGAATTTTAAAATGCCCGTTAATCAGATTTTTTTTAATATCCGTGAGTCCTTTTCGCTCCTGCTCATCTGTATCAAAATATTCAGAATTTAAGTCGAAACCTATCCTGTCAACAGCAAAACCCATTTTAGTTGAGTAGCGTGAATTAATTTTATGATTCAACGTAAACTGATAGGTTAAATGGTGTGAAATTGAGTTTTCCTCAAATACCCTATAAGGTGTTTGATTTGCACTTAATGTATCAATTTTTGTCCACCCTCGCTGATAAAGAAAAGAGATGGAATGACGGCTATAGGTTTTTTTATTATGAACTTTTGCTAAAACAAAACCATTAAAAGCATAATCCGAACCATTGTACAAATCCATATCGACACCCGGCGTATAAATATTGTCTTCATTATCGTCGCTGGGGATGCTAATATGACTTGTACCCATGACCCCAAACATAGAAATACTTCCATTTTTTACAGGCAGATGAATATGATAAGTCCCATCTTGATAAAAAGGGATGCCACTTCCTGTTCCAACATTAATTCCCAATTTATCCATAATACCTAAAGTTGAGTAACGGTAATTGGCAATAAATGAACTTCTTGCTTTTTTACTAATCGGGCCTTCAACACCAAACTCGAAACCATTAAATCCTATTTGTCCCAGGAACTCAAATTTATCTTTATTCCCACTTTTTAGTTTAAGATCAAAAACCCCGGAAACTGCATCTCCGTATTCGGCCGGAAATGCACTAGTATAAAACTCGGAATTGCGCAGGTTATTATTATTCAGCATACCTACCGGCCCACCGGTAGTTCCTTGTTGTGCAAAATGATTGGGATTACCAATATCAATGCCTTCCAGTTTCCATAAAAGCCCCGTCGGATTGTTCCCACGAATAATGATATCATTCCGCTGGTCGTTAGCGCCAGAAACACCGGCATAATTCATAGCCATCCGGGCAACATCTCCTCTGCTTCCTGCATACTTTTCCGTTTCCTCAACAGTAAATACCCGTGTACTGGCAATTGCCATTTTATTTAATGGTGAAGTTTTATTTCTTTCAGCAGAAATTACCACCTCCTTCATGCTTACAATATTTTCTTCCATCGAGATATTTAATATTGTTTCTTTCCCGCTATTGATAATCATATTGGGGATTATAACATCTTTAAATCCGATAAAAGTTAGTTTTATGCTTTGTCGGCCAATTGGAACTTTTTCCAATCGGAAATAACCTTCGCTATTGGTGGTTGTACCTGCTATCGGGTTGCTGTCCATTAGAATAATGCTTGCCCCCGGTAAGGGATAATTTGTTTCTTTTTCAATTACTCTGCCCTTTATTGTTTGAAATAAGTTAGCATTTGCTTCCAAATTAAATACGCCTACAAAAAGCAGTATAACAATAATTGATTGAATGACTTTTTTCATCACAAAAATTATTTAGATTTCTGAACACTAAATTACCCAAGAAGTTATATAAAAACCTACATAGCTTCCAGAAGTTGATAAAACGGAAGAATTTTATACAAATGGGAAAGACTTTATTATAAATAGAAATACAAATGGTTTATGCGGGAAACAAATCCAATTGGTTCAAGTCATCAATACCAAGACTTCGTGAAACAGGAATAAGGAAATCCAATTCGTCAATTTGAAGTTTATAACCTTTTGCATTACCTGAGATTCTATTAACCTTATTCAGATTTACAATGTAAGATTTATGACAACGGATAACCTTTTTGCTTCTTTCTTCCAATTCGGACATGAATTCTTTTAATGATTTTTTAATGACTTCTCACTTTACTTCATGATCGGATTTGTAGAAGATTTGAGAATAATTGCCAATAGATTTAATACATAAAAAATTACCCGCTGTAATAACAATGGGTGGTGCCACATGAATTTCAAAAAGGAGCAATTGTTCAGGATCTTTTCCATTTGTTTTATATAACACTTCATTGATCGAGATTCCTAAATGTTCACGTAAGTGTTTTCTCTCACTCAAGAAAGCAAAAACCGTCATCGGAATTAATCCAACAGCAATAGTATACCAAAGAAAATCAATAAAATCAAGCGGGACTTCAGATTTTGGCAGGAGAATTATGGAGTACTGCCAATTAAATACGGCAATTAAAAACAGTGTCCATAGCGTGTAAATAATTTCTTTCAAAAAGTTCCAGTTTTTTTCTTTGTACAAAAAGTGAAAAAACTTGGGTAAAAAAACATAATTAATGATGATAGCAAATGAAGTAATCGGGCCGTACATAAAAAAATAAACCAGTTTGTACGGATATTCAATACTACGCATTCCAAAAGGTTGGAAGATCATTAAAAATATGGAAACAAACAGACCAAAACCAATCAGATAATATAACCTGCTACTTTTTTTTACTTGAACAGGATTAAAAGGTGTGAAGAAAAATCTTTGCAATTCTTTGAACCATCTCATAATTACAAATTTATACAAAAATGGCAATACTTGCAATGTTGTATTTGTCAATATTATACATAAAAAAAGCCCTTATCCGACGGATAAGGGCTCAATATATTATTTGAAATTTCGGTTTAGATTTCCCAAGTATTTCCGCTATTCAGCAAATCATCAACGCTTTTCATCGGAGAATTTTTCTTTTCTTCTTCAATACTAGCCATCATCAAATCGTTATAGGTGTCATGTTTTATAGCACGGATAACACCCATTGCAACAGGATATTCCGGAGCCGACATACGAGCAAGCATATTATGAATACCCGGATCTTCATCCTCAGGATCATGAACCAATAAATCGTCGACAGTAATTCCATTCTCGCCAATTTTAACAACCTCGAGTTTGGTTCCTTTTAAAACAATTCCTTTATCCATTTCTTTACCGAAAATCATCGGTTCTCCCGCTTTTAAAAGAATTTGGTTGTCATGTTTCGTTTCGCGATTGGTAACTAAATCGTGGATTTTATTACTAAAAATTACACAATTTTGGAGAATTTCAAGAACTGAAGTTCCTTTATGTTTATTCGCTTCAAGCATGATTTCAACCATCATCTTTGGATTGGTATCAACAGCACGGGCAAAAAATGTTCCTTGCGCACCAATAACCAATTCGCCCGGATTAAATGGGTTTTCAAAAGTTCCTTGCGGAGAAGTTTTTGTTTTACTTCCTTTAGGGGTTGTAGGCGAAAATTGTCCTTTTGTTAGTCCGTAAATTTTATTATTAAAAAGTACGATATTAAAATCTATATTCCGGCGAACAGCATGAATAAAGTGGTTACCACCGATAGCCGTACAATCACCATCACCAGTAATCATCCAAACATTTAAATTAGGGTTTGCCAATTTAACACCCGATGAAATAGCTGCAGCACGCCCGTGAATTCCATGAATTCCATAAGTATTCATATAATAAGGAAAACGTGAGGAACAACCGATACCTGAAACCACCATAATATCTTCTTTCCTAACTCCCAATTGGGGAAAAACTTTTTCCATGGATGATAAAATTGCATGGTCGCCACATCCTGGGCACCATTTCACCATCTGATCGCTTTTAAAATCCTCTTTGGTTAATTGGGGAATATCCATTTGATTTTGTATATCTGCTGTCATGGCTATAATTCATTTAAGATAGAAACAAATCTTTCTTCTAATTCTGAAACTAAAAATGGTAATCCTTGAATCTTATTAAACTGATCGTATTTAAATTCAGGGTGATTCATTTTTAGATAATTAACAAATTGTCCATTATTAATTTCGCAAACAATAATTTTTTTGAATTTTTTCAGAATATCACCTGTGTTCTTTGGCAATGGATTGATATATCTGAAATGAGCCAAACTAACTTTTTTTCCTTCTTCTTGTAATTTTTCAACAGCTGTAAGCATTACACCATAAGTACCACCCCAGCTAACAACTAATAAATCGCCTTCATCATCTCCAATAAGTCCTTGCTCGGGAATATAGTTAGCCACCCGCTGAACTTTTTCTTCGCGAAGTTTAACCATGGTTTCATGATTTAAAGGATCGTGAGAAACATTCCCGCTTGGGTTATCTTTTTCTAAACCACCCACACGGTGACGCAATCCTTCGGTACCTGGTACCGCCCAAAAACGATTTAATTTTTCTTCATCCCTACGATATGGTTTATAATCAGGATCATTTGCTTTTACAACCGGAGGATTTATATTTGGAAGGTTAGCAACTTTAGGAATTTTAAATACTTCCGAACCATTTGCTAATGATCCATCTGTAAGTAGGATTACCGGTGTCATATGTTCAACGGCCAATTTTGCCGACTCATAAGCAGCATAAAAACAATCCTCTGAACTATCCGCTGCAAGTACAATAACAGGTCCTTCACCATTACGGCCATATAAAGCCTGCATTAAATCCGATTGTTCTGATTTTGTAGGTAATCCGGTCGAAGGCCCTCCACGCTGTACATTAACTATAACAATAGGAAGCTCAGTCATAACAGCTAATCCAATCGCCTCACTTTTTAACGATAGGCCAGGTCCTGATGTAGTTGTAACCGCTAAAGAGCCTGCATAGCTTGCTCCAATCGACGAACAAATTCCTGCAATTTCATCCTCAGCTTGAAAAGCTTTGGCTGTAAATTGCTTATGTTTTGCTATTTCCTGAAGGATTTCAGTAGCAGGAGTGATAGGATAAGACCCCAAAAATATTTCAAGATTTGAGCGTTCAGAAGCAGCTAAAAGTCCCCATGCAGTTGCAACATTACCTGTAATATTACGATAGGTTCCCTTCTCAAGTTTGGCGGGTTGCACATTATATGTTTGTGCAATTATCTCAACATTCTCAGCATAATTATATCCTGCTCGTAAAACAAGTTTATTAGCTTCAATGATGAGAGGATTTGATTTGAATTTCTCTTCAAAAAATTCATTTGTTTTCTCAAGCTCGCGATTGAAAAGATATAAAACAATTCCTAAAGCAAACATATTTTTACTTTTCAGAGCTACTTTATTATCCAAACCCAAATCAGCAACAGCACCTTTTGTCATAGTAGAAATGGGTGCCTTAATAAGATTATAATCACTCATCGAGTTATCCTTAAGAGGATTTGTTTCATAACCTGCCTTAAGAATACCCTTTTCGATAAAAGCATCCGCATCAACAATAATAGTTGCATTTGATTTTGCCCATTTCAAAGTGGCTTTCAAGGAGGCCGGATTCATAGCAACCAACACATC
>JAOZQX010000234.1 GCA_029931995.1 Bacteroidales bacterium | reverse complement strand
TCCCGTAAGCCAAACCTGACGGGCAATTCTTCTAACATCAGTATCGTAATTTAAAGTCAGAATATCTTTAAGGTAGCCTAAGTTTGTTAGCTTAGGGTCAAAAGATACTTCAATTTCAACACTGGCATGTGAGGGGATTGACAATGGCAATTCAGTATTAAGTCTATAAAAATCGGAAAGAGTAGAATAACTGGTAATAGCAATTTCTTCTTCAGAATTATTTGTAAGGTTTATGATTCTGGAAACTGCATTTGTACCATCAAAATGACCAAAATTAAGTGTATCAACATCGGTTTCAAACACTTTTGTTTTCCACAAATATTTTTCAATTTGGTTACTACGGCTATGGTATGTAAAATCAATTTCGGCTGCTACCGATCCATCAGGATGAAATTCAGTTATAGAACTTTCGCTCGAGGACCAAGCCATAACTGTGTTTCCATTGTGAATTC
The DNA here is from genome assembly GCA_029931995.1 of Bacteroidales bacterium. GTDB lineage: Bacteria > Bacteroidota > Bacteroidia > Bacteroidales. Next base: position 2,891 of record JAOZQX010000234.1, on the reverse strand, counting down.
TTTGCAAGGAACCATTTGAAGGTTGATAAATATCGGGACTTCTTCGAAATCGATTAACCATTGTTGCATACATATTAACTTCGTCTAATTTATATTCTACAGCACTAGTAAATCTTGGATCGGAATGAGTGTTTCCGTTATCAAATATTAAAATAGTTCCATCCGAAGTTCTACTAATACTATGTTGGTGAGAGAATTTTATGTGATCATTGACAAACAGAAAATCATTATTTTTTCCACCAAACCGCCAAATAATTTCCCGGGTTCTTCTATCCACTTTAGTAACCTCATTCATATGTCTGGAAGACAAAATAAAGCTGGTATCTGAATCAAAATGAACACTGTTGGAGTGAATATAATCAACTTCGTCAGAAGTATAATCAACAATATTAGACTCCCCAAAAGCATCAAGAACGTTGAAATTATTTATACTTTTCCAAGTGTACAGCAAGTTTTTATCCTTGTCAAATTCTTGCACAACAATATCTTTTACAATAGCTTCCGGATGTCCTCCTTCAATAATACTACTCATATCAACCACATGATTATCTTTCCCCATCAAAATAATATTTCCTTCTTCTGAAACATCCCAATCGTGCCCATCTGAACCATACCCTCGAGTGGTTATCGTATCTGCTATTTGTAGCATGTCGTTCAAAAAAGTGAGAACTCTGGGTTTTCCATTCCAGAAAACTATTCTTCCGTCTTCTAATAATCTTATAGTCGACTTTTTTTCTTTAAGCAACCAAAAAAGTACAGGAATTCCATAATTATCAACAATAGCAATATATTGTTCTCCTAGTTCTGCATGAATTGTTTTAGTTGCTAGAAAATAATAACCCGGTGCAGGATCATTCGATTCTTTAATGTTAAAATTTGGGTAATAATCCATCAAGCTTGGTTCGGGGTCTTGACTGAATAAATTTTGTGAAATAATGATGGCTAGAAATAAGAAAAGTCCTCTTTTTATAAAGCGGAAGTTGAAAATAGTACCGTTTAACATAATGAAGTTTTAAAAAGGTTTATTAATTGGGCTTATTAATTTTACGTGCCTATACTCGCAATATTGTTCTGCGTCCTTTGTTAAGACAATGCTACATGACAATGCGCGTAAAAAAATCGATAAAAATTATTTTACACTAAATAATCAATGAATGTTAAATGTGATTTTCTGTCTTTTTGTCATTCATTGACAGAAAAATTTTACACTTTGCTTCTTGCGCGGACTGAAACAAGTAAGTCGCACAAAATAAAACTATTAGGGGGTTATTTTGTTTGTTTATAGATGAAGGTTATTGAAACATGGAGTACAATCAATTCTTATTAAAGCTACTGGCATAATCATTGAGCAAGTAAATTGTCAACTTAAAAAACATTTTTAAAAAATAAATTATAACACAATGGGAAAAATTATTGGAATTGACCTTGGTACTACAAACTCATGCGTTTCTGTTATGGAAGGAAACGAACCAGTAGTAATTCCAAACAGCGAAGGTCACAGAACAACCCCCTCAATTGTTGGTTTTACCGATAATGGAGAACGTAAAGTAGGTGATCCTGCAAAACGTCAGTCGATTACAAACCCCGAAAAAACGGTTTATTCAATTAAACGTTTTATGGGCGAAACCTTTGATAGGGTAACCAAAGAAACCAAACGCGTACCTTACAAAGTTGTAAAAGGCGAAAACAACACTCCACGTGTTCAAATTGGTGATCGCAAGTATACTCCACAAGAAATTTCAGCAATGGTTCTTCAAAAAATGAAGAAAACCGCTGAAGATTATTTAGGACAAGATGTAACAGATGCGGTTATTACCGTTCCTGCTTACTTTAGCGATTCGCAACGTCAGGCTACAAAAGAAGCCGGTGAAATTGCAGGTTTAACAGTAAAAAGAATTATCAACGAACCTACTGCTGCTTCTTTAGCTTATGGCCTTGATAAAAAGGCAACGGATGCAAAAATTGCTGTTTTTGACCTGGGTGGAGGTACATTTGATATTTCTGTTTTGGAATTGGGCGATGGCGTATTTGAAGTTAAATCAACCAATGGTGATACTCACTTAGGTGGTGATGATTTTGATCATACCATTATTGATTGGTTAGCCGAAGAGTTTAAAAAAGATGAAAACATTGATCTTCGTAAAGACCCAATGGCACTTCAACGTTTAAAAGAAGCTGCTGAAAAAGCAAAAATTGAGCTTTCAAGTTCAACCGAAACCGAAATCAATTTGCCATATATTATGCCTGTTGATGGTGTGCCAAAACACTTGGTTCGTAAACTTACTCGCGCTCTGTTTGATCAACTAACAGACGAATTGGTGCAAGCTACCATTGAACCTTGTAAAAAAGCACTGAAAGATGCAGGCTTAGTGGCCTCTGATATTAACGAAATTTTATTGGTTGGTGGATCAACTCGTATGCCATCTATCCAAAAAGTAGTTAAAGAATTTTTTGGAAAAGATCCTTCAAAAGGTGTAAACCCTGATGAAGTTGTGGCTGTAGGTGCAGCGATTCAAGGGGGTGTTTTAACCGGAGAGGTTAAAGACGTACTTCTTTTAGATGTTACTCCGCTTTCTTTAGGTATTGAAACTTTAGGTGGTGTGATGACTCGCTTGATCGATGCTAACACAACCATTCCAACTAAAAAAGCTGAGACATTCTCAACAGCTGCCGACAACCAAACATCTGTAGAGATTCATATCTTACAAGGTGAGCGTCCAATGGCGAATCAAAATAAAAGTATTGGTCGTTTCCATTTAGATGGAATTCCACCTTCACCAAGAGGTATTCCTCAAATTGAGGTTACCTTTGATATCGACTCAAATGGTATTTTAAATGTTGCAGCTAAAGATAAAGCAACCGGGAAATCTCAAAATATTCGCATCGAAGCT
>JAOZQX010000233.1 GCA_029931995.1 Bacteroidales bacterium | reverse complement strand
ATGACGCAATAGAAAAAGAAATCAAAAAAGGTTGCCAGGTGGTTTACATGGAAACACCAACAAATCCTACACTAAAAATAATGGATTTGAAACGCTTAATTAAGGTGGCTCACGCTAATGGGGCAATTGTAGTAGTTGACAATACATTTGCTACGCCGGTAAATCAAAAACCTATTAGTCTGGGAGCAGATTTGGTTCTTCACAGTGCCACTAAATTTCTTGGAGGTCATGCAGATGCTATGGGTGGAATCGTGTGTGGAAAAAAAGAATTGGTCAAACAGATTTATCATTTTCGTGAAATAAACGGTGCTACATTAGATCCCATGTCAGCATTTCTATTAATACGCGGACTTAAAACTCTGGAATTACGTATCAACCGCCATAACGAAAATGCAATGGAATTAGCAAAATACCTTCAAACACACCCCAAAGTTGAAGAAGTGTATTATCCAGGACTTGAATCGCACCTAAATCATAAAGTAGCAAAAGAGCAAATGAATGGTTATGGTGGAGTTGTATCCTTTATTCTAAAAGGTGGTTTTGAAAAAGTTAGTGAATTACTTCCACTTTTGGAATTTGTTCACATGGCAGCACATCTGGGTTCTGTGGATACTATTGTAGGACCTCCGAAAGTGGCCAGTCATGTGGAAACCACACCTGAAGAACGCAAAATGCTTGGTATACCAGAGGGTTTAATCAGATGTTCAGTTGGTATCGAAAATATTGAAGATATAAAAGCTGATTTTGAACAGGCATTATCAAAAATCTAGTAATGGTATTATTTGAATTTAAGAGTCAGCTTAAAAGTTAATACAATGGTTGACTCTTTTATTTCATTAAATAAATAATAATTGAAAAAAAGATATGAAAACTAAGATTGCAATACTAGGATTTGGAACCGTAGGAAAAGGTTTATATGAAATCCTTAAAGACAAAGAAAATTACTTAAAAGAGAAATATGGTTTCGATTATAAATTTGTAGCTATTTCTGATTTTGCCTATGGCAATGTTTATAATTCTAATGGCTTGGATATGGAGCTATTGATGGAAGAAGCAAATGCTGGTAAAAAATTCAGTAAAGATGTGGTTGACATGGATAATATTACATTAATTAAAGAATGTAATGCCGATCTAATGTGTGAATTAACGTACACCGATTTAACTACCGGCGGACCTGCAATCGATCATTGTAAAGCAGCCTTAGCTTCGGGCAAACATGTGGTAACTTCTAACAAAGGACCTGCAGCTCTTTATTATCCTGAGATGAAAAAATTAGCCGATGCAAACGGCCTTACTTTTATGATTGAAGGAACTGTTTGTGCAGGGACTCCGATTATCAATTTAACCGATGGTCCATTAGCAGGATGTGAAATCTCCAAAATTCGTGGTATCCTTAACGGAACAACCAATTATATGCTCAGCGAAATGGAAAAAGGGATGGCTTATGATGAGGTATTAAAAATTGCTCAGGAATTAGGTTATGCCGAAGCCGATCCTACAGGAGATGTTGAAGGTCACGATGCTCGTGGTAAAGTAACAATTCTGGCAAATATTGTAATGAATGCCGGAATCAAAATTGCTGATGTAAATTGCGAAGGTATTACCAAAATAACTTTGGAAGATATTGCAAAAGCCAAAGAGCAAAATGCACGCTGGAAACTCATCGGTTCGGTCGAGAAAAAAGACGGCAAAGTAATAGGAAGTGTAGCTCCTGAAATGGTTGATATGTCTCATCCATTAGCAGGCGTAATGGGTGCTACTAATGCGCTTACTTTCACTACCGATCTTTTAGGTGATGTAACAATTGTTGGTCCTGGAGCAGGTAAAATTGAAACTGGTTTTTCTATTTTGACTGATATTCTGGCGATTCATAGAAATACAAAATGTTGTAGTTAATCAAAACCGAAACAATATGTCATATACTTATAAATGTTTATACGTTGACTTAACTTCTGCTAAGATTGAACAGAAAGATTCCGATAAGGAATTACTCAAGAAATACATTGGGGGTAAAGGTTTAGGCTTTGCACTGATGGAGCAAATGGCGTCAAATCCGGATGTTTTCGGGCCTGAAAATCCAATCATTTTTGCTAATGGACCATTTACAGGAAGCAAGGTTCAAACCAGTGCACGTACTACATTAGTTACAAAATCTCCCGCCACCAATTCATTATTGGATTCGCATTGCGGAGGGAATTTTGGTCCTGCTTTAAAAAGAGCCGGTTTCGACTATGTGGTTATTACTGGAAAATCTGACAAACCAATTTATTTAAATATTACTGATAAAGTTCAGGAAATAAAAGATGCTTCTCAACTTTGGGGAAAAGGAATTTTTGAAACCACAGACATTCTTATGGAACAGCATGCAGGAAAAGATACCCGCGTAGCTACCATCGGTCAGGCAGGAGAAAATCTTTCTAAAATTTCCTGCATTGGTGTTGACAAACATCGTCAATACGGACGTGGAGGCTCTGGAGCTGTCATGGGTTCGAAAAACCTGAAAGCTATTGTAGCCGACGGTGAAGTTCCAACTAAGTATTTTGATGAAGAAAAATTCATGGCTTTGAACAAAAAATTTGTTAAAGACTTATTGGATAATGAAGGGGTCAAATTTCGTCGCCAAAAAGGGACTATGAAATGTGTTCGCAGTGGACAGGAAAACGAATTTCTGCCAACAAAAAATTTCAAAGAAGTGGTATTTGATGATTTCGAAAAAATCAGTTCGGAAACCGCTCGTGAGGAATTAAATTGGGAAGATACTTCTTGTTACAATTGTTCCATTCGATGCTCAAAATGGGCACGTTGGGATAATCACGAAATTGAAGGTCCAGAATATGAAACCACCGCATTTCTGGGATCTGGAAGTATGGTAAACAATCTCAAGGATATTTCATGGGCAAATGAGATTTGCAATGATCTTGGGATGGATACCATTAGTGCAGGGGTCACTTGCTCATTCGCAATGGAGTGCTATGAGAAAGATTTTTTAGACGAATGGGATGGACTAAAACTGGATTGGGGAAATGCCGAAGCACAACGCGAGCTATTGATAAAAATGGCTAAGCGTGAAGGCGTTGGAAGTATTTTTACTGATGGCACTCGTGATGCCGCTGCTAAAATTGGTCAAGGAAGTAATTTCTTCGCTATTAATACTTATGGGATGGAGCATTCAGGCGTCAATCCAAAAGGTTGTTTAACCATGGCTTTTGTGATGGCTGTAGCTGACTTTGCTTCACACACTCGTTCATGGGTTACCGAACAGGAAATGGGCTCTGAATTTAAAATCGAAGACATTCCTGAGACTATTGCCGAAAGTTTGGACACTGTTAATGTTAGAAATAGTTTGG
>JAOZQX010000011.1:12148-12639 GCA_029931995.1 Bacteroidales bacterium | reverse complement strand
TCATGTCGACAGTATAATGAATCAACGCATATTCTTTTGGGGTACTGTATACAAAGTCATTGGTATTATTAAAGATTATCATCATGAATCATTAAAAAATAATTTTGAGCCCATGATTTATCGTTTAATACCCAATGTGCGAAATTTTTATTCCATACGATATAATTCTTCTACAAATACAAATCGACTGATAAGTGATGTTAACGATCTATGGAGCAAACATTTCCCTGCTCGTCCGTTTGAGTATTTCTTTGCCGAAGAATACTATAATCGTCAATATAAGGATGACAGACAATATGGAATTATTTTTGGAATGTTCTCCATCTTGGCCATTATTATAGCTTGTTTGGGACTTTTCGGACTAGCTTCTTATTCAAGCATTCAGCGTACCAAGGAAGTTGGAATACGTAAAGTGTTGGGAGCATCTGTATTTAAAATTGTACAAATATTTTCAATTGAGTATCTGAGACTAATGTTAATTGCCATTGTTT
>JAOZQX010000011.1:5016-12138 GCA_029931995.1 Bacteroidales bacterium | reverse complement strand
TATAGGTGTTCCTGTTTGCTATTATTTTATGGATAATTGGCTACAAAACTTCGCCTATCACATTTCAATTTACTGGTGGTTAATGGTTGTTCCAGCTCTTTTACTTGTTCTTATCTCCTTATTAACCATTAGTTCTAATGCAATTAAGTCGGGTAATACCAATCCTGTAGAATCGTTAAAGTACGAATAGAGAAAACAGTAGTACGGAAAAGAATAAATTAGGGATCAATCATGATCCCTTTTATTTTGCTGTTTAGTTTCATCCTTCTGATTATCTTTGCAGCTTATGTCGAAAAGCATAATTAATATAGGTATTTTGGCACATGTTGATGCAGGTAAAACTACAATCACCGAACAACTTTTATATCTCGGAGGAGCTGTAAAAAAAGCCGGTAATGTAGATAAAGGATCAGCCACTACCGACCAATTATCAATTGAAAAGCAAAGAGGAATTTCAGTTAAAACAGCTACAGCTACATTCAACTGGAAAGATGTTCAGATAAATTTAATTGACACACCCGGGCATACTGATTTTGTTTCCGAAATTGAACGGATTCTGCAAATCTTGGATTGCGCCATTTTAGTTATTTCATCAGTTGAAGGAATACAATCGCATACCTATTTGCTTTGGGAAACCTTAAAAGATTTAAAAATTCCTACCCTCCTATTCATCAATAAGATTGACCGCCCAGGTTCACAATACGATTCCATCTTAAAAGCCCTTCATACAGAATTAAAAATCAATTGTTTTCCATTAAGTTTCGTAAAAGATGAGGCAGAAAATAATGCTTCGATAATTGACTATTTAGATAAGAATTTCTCCAGCAACTCAAATATAGAGATGAATACTGAAGTTGTTGCAGAACACGATGAGCCTACCTTAAATAAATACTTAGAGGGCGAAAAAATTGATTCGACCACGCTTTACAAAAAGGCAACTGAGCTATTCAATCAAAATTGCCTCACTCCTATTTTATCAGGCAGTGCAAAAAATGGTATAGGGATTGAAGAATTAATGAATCATTTAATTCAGTTTATCCAACCAAATGATTATGATTCAAATAAAGTAGTTTCAGCCATTGTTTATAAACTTGAGCATGATAAAAAACATGGCCGGCTAATCCAAATTAAACTTTTTTCCGGACAATTAAAAAACAAGGACATAATTTATAATCAACGACTTAAAAAAGAAGTAAAAATTGTTCAGATTAAAAAACGTGTATTAGGGAAAATCCAGGATCTTAACTTATTAGAAGCCGGCGATATTGGAATATTAACCGGTGTTCCTGAATTGAGAGTTGGAGATATTCTAGGCAAAGCTGAAGTTTCTTCAAAACAAAACAAACTACAAGAAGCTGTACTAAGCACTCAGGTTAAGCCTGAAAATGAAGCACAAATTGCACAACTAGCCGAAGCGCTTCAGGAGTTATCCATCGAAGATCCTGATCTGGAATTTAAATGGTATAAATCGGAGAATGAGCTACAGCTAAAACTGCACGGTCCTATTCAAAAGGAGATATTGCAAGATTTAATTAAAGAGCGCTATGATTTAGATGCGATTTTTGAAGACCCAACTGTTATTTATAAGGAAACGCCTAAGAAGAAGGCAGAGGGATTTGTTCGCTATTGGATGCCAAAACCTTGCTGGGCTATCATGAAATTCGAGATTGAACCCGGAAAAAGGAATTCGGGTGTTATTTATGAATCGAAAGTTGGTGTTAATGATATTCATCAAAAATACCAGAACGAAGTTGCAAATACTATTCACAAAGCATTAGAACAAGGTATTAAAGGCTGGGAAGTAACTGATATTAAAATTTCATTAATCGAAGGAGAAGATCATACCGTTCACTCCAATCCGGGAGATTTTGTTCTTGCCACTCCTATGGGCATAATGAATGGATTACAAAATAGCGATACTCAGCTTTTAGAACCTATGCTTAAATTTGAGATTAAAGCGCATGAATCCATTCTTGGTAGTGTAAACAGTGATTTAATTCAAATGCGTGCCGAAATCCATACTCCTGAATTTGAAGATGAGAACTTTGTTTTAAAAGGCCGAATACCCGTTTCTACATCTATGGATTATAGCATCCGACTAAACTCACTTAGTAGCGGAAAAGCAAAATATATTATAAACTTTGATGGTTATCGCGAATGCAGCGATGAAGAAGGTAAAATCCGCACCTTTAAAGGAGTATCTCCACTTGATGAAAGTTTATGGATATTGCATAATAGAGGCGCTTATAAAGCATAGATCATTGAATACAATTAATTAATAATCAACTCCTAATTCATAACTCACAACTCCCTTTTCCTTATATTTATAAATTAATTGAAATTAATCTGTAACATTTCGCAAAAGCCAAAGTTTACTTTATTGAAACCCAATTTTAAAAACTGCAAACATTGGAATCGATTTCGGACAACACAATCATGTTAAAAGTTAAATCGGGAGATTTAAACAAATTGGGAATATTGTTCGAACGATATAACAGAATGCTCTTTGGCTTTTTTTACCGCATAACCTCCAATCGTGAATTGAGTGAGGATTTGGTTCAAAACCTTTTTATACGAATCATGAAATATCGCAAAAACTTTCGCGGCGAAGGAAAATTTTCAACCTGGATGTACACCATAGCCCGAAATATTTTAGCCGATCATTTCAAACAAACAAAACGAAAAGGTTTTAATATCGAAATAACAGATGCTCACGAACTGATAAATGATGAATCCATTGAATTTGAGTTGGAAGAAGAAAAACATCAACTCTTAAAAAAGGCAATGAATTGCCTAGAAAAAGAAAAATTGGAGCTCCTAATTTTAAGCCGCTATCAGGGTTTGAAATATCGGGAAATTGCAGAAATCATGAACAGTTCGGAAGGCGCCATCAGAGTTAAAATTTTTAGAGCACTGAACGACTTGCGAGAACACTATTTAAAACTTGAAAAATCCGAAGCACTATGAATAAGGATAAATTATACGAACTAATTCTGGACTATCTGGATGACAATCTGGACAGCTCACAACTGGGACTTTTAAAATCGGAATTAAAAAATATGGGTCATAATATCAATGACTTATCAGCTTTACAAAAGTTAGTTGACGAGATGGATACCATGCCTATTCCGGAGCCCAGCGAGCAAATGTCAAAATCTTTTTACGCCATGCTTGAACAACAAAGCAATGAGCAGGAAGAAGTGGAATTAGTAGATCGTATTACTGAGTTTATCCGTTCTATCTTTCAAGCAAGTCATTTCCCCCGCTTAGCTTATGCAAGCATTATTTTATTTATTGGATGGGGCATTGGCTTTTGGTTTACTCCTCAATCTGCAGTTGAGAATCAAATCAATCAAATGAGTCAGGAAATGCAAAGCATGCGCGAAGTAGTGATGGTAGCCATGATGGACAAACCATTGGCAAGCGACCGCTTGAAAGCACTTCAAATGACAAGAGAATCAGGAAATGCTACGGAAAGTATTATTCAAACACTTTTAAGTACTTTAAATAATGATCCTGATGCCAACGTACGGATGGCAGCCGTTGAAACGCTACTTGCTTTTGCAAATCAAGATGTAGTTAGAAGTGGTTTGAAAGAATCTGTTTTACAACAAAATTCACCTCTGGTTCAGTTAACTTTAGTTGATGGGCTGATTGCCATCCAGGACAAGGCAGCTATACCAGTTTTCGAACGTTTGATCAGCAGTAATAATGCGCATCAATTAGTGAAAGATCGAAGCAGAGAAGGTATTAACAAACTAATCTAAACAGAATGAAAACATATAAAACAATAATATTATTCTCTTTATTTTTCTTATTTTCATTTTCTGCACTATTTGCTTTGGAAAGTACTGAAAAGATAAAAGAGGACTATACAGTTCCTGAGAAAGATAATTACTCAGAAGTATTTATTAATAACCTTATTGGATCGCTTACAGTAGAAAGCTATAATGGAAAAACTTTACTTATTGAAGCTACGAAAACCATAACAGCCAAAAGTGAAAATGGCCTTGAAACAGGGATATCGCAAATTAGTCTTGCTATTTATGAATTTGATAGGGGCTTGTTCATTTATTTGGATCATCCTTGTGCACAATTTGATTCCGAAGAACTTCAGTTAAACTATAATTGCAACGATTACTGCGATTTTAACAAAAGGGATTATAAGTTTAATATGGATATTCTTATAAAAATACCAAAAAGTGTAGATTTTATAGATGCCAGTACAGTTAATAATGGAGAAGTTTATATTCAAGGATTGGATTGTAATTTAGAAGCTGGCAATGTTAACGGATCTATCACGGTAGAAAATCACATTGGGAATATCAAAGCAAGAACAGTAAATGGAGATGTAGATATATCATTTATAAAAAATCCTGAGTCGTATGCAAAATTTAGCACGATAAATGGAAAGATAAAAGTAGAATGTTTGGAAAATTTATCTGCAAAGGTAAAGTATGAAACCATGCATGGCGATTTTTATACTAATTATGATGACATTGATTTTTTACCTGCTGAAATTAGAAAGACGGAATCAAGAAAATACAAATCTACAAAATATAAACTTGGCTCTTCAAAATCATTAAAAATTGGAAATGGAGAAACCGAATTTAGTTTTAACACCCTTAACGGGGATATATATTTAACCAGTAAATAATTAAAATTCAAATAAAATGAAAGCAATAAAAACACTCATAATTGCACTTTTCAGCATAATTATGTTGGGTGCTATCGGACAAGAAGTTCAAAAAGAACAATTAGTAATTCCTCTTACAAACCCTGATAAACCTGGAATTCTTGAAATTGGAGGAATAAATAGCAGCATTTTCGTTACCGGCTATGGTGGCAAAGAAGTAATTGTAGATGCCATTAACAAAAATAGTGTATCAAAAATCACAACAAGCAAGAATGGGATGAAAAAAATTACAACTTCTTCAATGAGTATAGAAGTTGAAGAAAGGGACAATAAAATTGAGGTATCAAATGGTTTTATTAATACGGGAATAATTTTTAATATAAAAGTTCCATTTAATTTTTCACTCGAAGTCAGTACCGTTAATGATAGTGAAATCATGATAGAGAATGTTAATGGAGAAATTAATGCCAGCAATATAAATGGTCCAATTACGATTAACAATGTAAGCGGACTGGTTTCAGCATCAACCATTAACGATGATATTATTGTAACTTTTGATAAAGTCACTCCAGATTCCCCCATGGCTTTCTCTTCGATAAATGGAGATATTGATATTACTTTTCCTGCAAACATTAAAGCAAACTTGAAGCTCAAAAATGATATGGGTGATATTTACACAGATTTTGATGTAGAAATGAGTAAAGACAGAAAAGTAAATAAAGAAACAACGAAAAAGGGCACTTACAAAGTTTCAATTGATGCATGGGTTTATGGAAAAATCAGTGGTGGTGGAGCCGAATATTCATTTAAGAATTTCAATGGAGATATTATTATTCGAAAAAAATAACACAAAACTTTAACTATTAAAAAAATCCTTCTGATGAATCAGAAGGATTTTTTTAATTATAGCAAGCTATGTTCCTCCAAGAAATCGAAAAACTGCTTTTTATAGCTTTCGCCAATTGGAATATGCAGGTCTCCTATAATCAAGCTTTTTTTACCAATACTCTCTATTTTATTGATCGCTATGATGTAAGATTTATGAACACGAATAAATTTTTCATCCGGTAATATTTCTTCCATCTTTCTAAAATTCTGAAGAACCATTAATCGTTTCGCGGGAGTAACAATGCGCAAATAATCTTTCATCCCCTCAATATACTGAATATCATCAAAGCGGACTTTTTGCAATTTATAATCCGATTTTACAAAAATAAAATCCTTGTTAAAATTGGTTGAATCTCCACTTTGTTCAGTATCAATCTTAAAACTCTGTTCTCTCTCAATAAGGCCATAAACTTTTTCAACTGACTTTAAAAAACGAGTGAAACTAATAGGTTTTAAAAGGTAATCGGAAACTTCCAATTCGTAACCTTGTAATGCATACTGGTCGTATGCTGTGGTAAGAATAACTTTCGGTCGTTTAATCAAAGACTCAAGTAATTGAATTCCTGTAAAATCTTCCATTTGGATATCCAAAAATATTAGATCTACATCATGGTCTTTCAAATAACTAAGAGCATCAATACCATTATCAAAAGTTTCCAATAAATTCAGGTATTGAACTTTTGCGATATAACTCTTCATTTTTTCAAGAGCTAAAGGCTCGTCATCTACGGCAATACAATTGATCTTCATTTGTAAGTAAGTTTTAAAAGTACCCTATATTTACCATCCTCAATATTTACATCCAACTCGTATTTATCTTTATATAACAACTCAAGGCGACGTTGAATATTTTGCAAGCCAATTCCACCTATTTTATCGTTCCCATGAGTGTCTTGAGCCGAAACATAATTCACAATCTCAAAAATATAAGTGCTGCTCGAGATTCTGACATCAATAATAACCCCTGGAGCTTTTATATTTTTTCGACCGTGCTTAAAAGCATTTTCTACAAAAGGAATAATCAGCATTGGAGGAATTTTTTTGTTCTTGGTATCACCATCAACATTGAATTCAACAAAATTTTGATTTTTTAGCCTCAACTGTTGTAATGAAACAAAACTTTCTAAATACTCAATTTCTTTATCCAGTGGCACAAAATCCACATTCGCATCATATAACATATAACGCATAATTTCAGACAATTTAATAATTGAGTTAGAGGCTTTCTCAGGATTAATAGAAACCAAAGAGTCAATATTATTTAGTGTATTGAAAAGAAAGTGTGGATTGACCTGAGATCGTAACAAAGCTAACTCACTTGTCAGCGACTGTGTTTTCAGCATAGCTTTTTCCTGCTGATAATTGGACCATAGCTTAATAAGTTTTATAGCTGTTGCCAGTAGCGAAATCGAATAAATCGAAAAGAATACATTTACAAAACGATTGAGTGTAAAGAAACTAAAATCTAATACCAGATCAGGTATTAACAATGGACCTTGAATAAAATAACCAATAATAAGTTCAATAAAAATGATTGGAACAGAAAACAATACTAACCAAAAAGCAAATAAAAAATATTTTTTTCGCAATAAGAATCG